>JADGAM010000100.1 GCA_015232015.1 Oligoflexia bacterium
CGGAGGCCATTGGGATTTCTGAATCTGATCTCAGATCGGAGATCAGATTCAGACTATCTTAGCATCTGAAATCATAATATCTAAACTAAATAAAATTAATTTTTCCCTAAGATATTGAGCGTGCCCACAAAAAGTGGCACTTTAAAATAGAAATTGCTTGGTTTCTTCAATTATTTTTTTAAAAGTTGTTTTTGGTTTATAATCTATTAATAGATGTTCAATAAATAAATAAATAACAGATATTTAATGAAACAGATTTTTACGATTGAGTTTTAACAAGGGGTAAAAAAATGAAACTAAGAAAATTTACTATTTTAATAATTTCGAGTTTAGTCGTAAGCATGTATACTACGGTCACTATGGCCATGACTCCAACGGATGTGCCTGTACTCGCCACTGGAAAAACAGTTAAAGATATAGCTGAGATATTTTCATCCAAAGAACGTTCATCAAGGGCATTGCCATCAAGCTGTAAAAATAAAAAACCAGAATTAGACGAATTAATAAAGCAACATGAAAGAATTATTAAAGCTTCGGCGGTATCTGCCAAGAAGGTCCGAGAGAAGATTTCACGAATAGATTTGATAAAGGCAAAATATCAAAGAGATGTTGAAAGAGTAGCAGCACCTAAAAAAAATGGTAAGATAGTGCATCCAAAAGTAGATTCAATAATAAAAAAATTTAATCAAATGGCCAATAATTCTAAATTGTAAAAAAGTGAGATTTAGAATTTATTATAGAATTTATTATATAGCTTATTATTGTGAATTATGATGTTCCATTTGTAGATCTCTTCTATGTGTCTTTCTGATAGTTTCTTTGATTTCTTTTTGCGAATTTTTATTTCGTTCATCTTGTGCAAGCAATTCTAATTTTTTTCTTAATTTTTTTTGCCGATTAATTTCTTGAATAAAGAAACTACTTATGTTTTTAATTCTAGATTTAATAAATCCCATTTCTTTTAACACATCTCTTTCTGCCATTTTTTTTATCTTTATATTGCTATTGCTATCGATATTATTTATTAAACTTTGAAATTCACTTTTATTTTGATGAAATAATTTATTGATTTCAGAAAAAGTATGGTTTTTTATTTCCTCAAATTCATTTTCAAATTCCTTTAAAGTTTTAGCGATTTGTTCTTTGTCTTCACTTAAAGCTTCAATTTTTTTTATTTGATTTTTTTTTATTAGAAAGATTTTATCTTGAGCAAAAGTGTCTAGTTTGTCCAATTCTAGATTAGTTTTATTTCTAATTTTTATTAACTCTTGTTTAATGTTTATTGATTCATCTTGTGCTTTTTCTTGAGCATTTTCTTGGGCCTTTATAGATAAAGAAAGAAGTATAAAACAATATATAATAAATAAAATATATAAATTTTTACTAACAATCATACAGTACTCATATTAATATATATTTAAGAAAGACGTTGCGATTGTATCGGTACATTCTGAAAATAACTTGACAAAATTATTTCATATAAAAGCAGTTGCTTACGAATATGATAGTTCTATTAATAAATTTTTTAGATGGATTAAATGGTTAATTAAAATGAATTCAAAAAAATCAAAAAATAAAAATCTCAATCTAATAAAGCATCCATTATTACAAGAATTGATAACTGTTCTTCGAGATAAAAAAACCAAACCAGCTGATTTTAGAAAAGTAACTTCACTTCTTGCAACATTCATGGGCTATGAAGTTGCAAAAAAATTTAAAACAAAAAAAGTCAACATTGAAACACCCTTTGAAAAAATAGCATCTCCTGTAATTGCACCAAATATATTAGTAATAGCAATTATGCGAGCTGGAAATGCTATGCTTGACCCAATTTTAAATATTTTTCCGAACGCAAAAGCAGGTCATGTTGGAATGTATAGAGATAAATACAACAACAATACTGCTGTTGAATATTATTTTAAAGTGCCTGAGAACATTAAAGGGTACCATGTATTGGTTGTTGATCCGCTATTTGCAACAGGCAACACCATCGTAGCTACAATTAATCAATTAAAAAAATATAAAGTAGGAAAAATTGATTTTTTGACTTTTCTCTCCTCTACAGAAGGAATCAAAAAATTAACTAAAGCACATCCAGATGTAACTATAAATACCCTCTCAATAGAGCGAGAATTGGACAAAAATGGTTATCTAATTCCTGGGGTCGGTGATGCTGGTGATAGACTTTACGGTACTAAGTAGATAAGTAGATAAGTAGATAAGTAGATAAGTAGATAAATAGATAAGCTGTTTTAGTATACGATAGCGATATTGCAATCGTCTTTAGATAGTATTTGTATTAAAGGATAACCATTGTGTGGCATGAGGATGGTTTCATAAGGGTTGCATTTAATTTTTTCTTCTCCTCTTAAAATTTCAGCTTCTCCCTTTAAACATAGTAAAGAGACAGGTCTTTTAAATTTTTCGAGAGAAAGATTAAAGCAACTACCATTCATTAAGGCCAATGCATCAACAGAAAAATCATCATGCTTAATCAGTAATTTTTTTTGAGTCGTAATTGTAGTTGTATTTGTAGTTGTAGTATTATTTATAATATCCCAAATTTTTTCTTGTTTTTGAATTCCATGTAAATAATTTAAGTGCATATTTGAAGAGATTACATCTAAGGCCTGTTTTGCGTGTAACTCTCTTTTTACCCCATGTTTATCAGTGCGATTCCAGTCCCATACTCGATAGGTCACATTTGAATTTTGTTGGATTTCTAGTAATCTAATTCCTTCTCCTATAGAATGGATTAGTCCTGCTGGTATCACGAAGAAGTCACCTTCATTTACTTCTATGAAATTGAGATACTTTTTTAAATCAAGTCCCATAAGGACTGCATGTTCAAAATCATTAAAAGTAAATTGGTCTTTTATGCCTAAATAGAGACCAGCGCCTTTTTCGGTATTTAAAATAATCCAACACTCATTTTTTTCTTTTTTGTGACCATGTCTCTTACACCAAAAATCATCAGGGTGAACTTGCACAGAGAGATTTAAACTTGTATCTATGTATTTTATAACGTAGGAATTTTTTCCTTCAGGGCCCCAAAAATTATATTTGTTAACATCTCCGATAAAATCATTGATGGCCATGCCTTGAATTAGAGTTTGTTTTTCAATTGGTTCAGAATCAAACATTGCTAATTCCCACGTCTCTCCAATTCGAGAGCTAGAGGGTAAATTGTAGAGGCTTGAAAAGAAACTTCCTCCCCAAAGAGTCTCTTCTACATGAGGAGTTAATTTTAAGAGACCAATAGAGATATGAGGAAAGATCTGCGAAATTTCAGGTAGATCAGGTAGAGAAATAGAGGGAGTAGTAACATTAGTAGCAGGAGTAGCACTAGTGTTAGATATGCCGAAAGTTTCGTTTATTGTTTTATCCATTTTGGAAATATCTCCATTTAAATTTTTCTTCTTTAAAACTTAAAATTTATCTCTTACTATTTATTAAACGGGGAGATTTTTCAATTTTATTTTTTATATTTTCATGGGGGAGGATAACTTGTCTAACTCACATATAGACGCAGATCAAAATGATCTAAGTTCAGTAAATTATAATCAACATGATGCCGCTACTGCCGCTACTAGTGCTAATACTAACACTAATACTACTGCTACCATTGCTACGACTGCTAATAATACTACTAATACTAGACTTAATAGCAGTAACACAAAAAATATTATGGAGAAAAATTGGAGTTTGAATACTTACCAAGAAGTACGGCCGCACATAGGACCTAAGATTTGGGCCGTGGGTGGAGGGAAAGGTGGTGTTGGAAAGAGCTTAGTCACTGCCAATATTTCAATTTGCCTTGCATTAATGGGACATAAAGTTGTCACTGTGGATTTAGATTTGGGAGGGGCCAATCTTCATACCTGTTTAGGAGTACCAATTCCAGAGGTGACTCTGTCTGATTATATTACAAAGAAAGTAAAAAATTTAAATGAGCTACAAACTAAGACTCCAATATCTAATTTAACTTTAATAAGTGGTGCCCAAGATGATTTGCAGATAGTAAATCTAAAAGGAATGAATAAAAATAAATTACTATCCAAATTAAACACTCTCGATGCAGAATATGTGTTGTTCGATCTTGGAGCGGGAACTGCATCTAACACACTCGATTTTTTTATTTCCTCAGACCAAGGTATATTAACGGTAATTCCAGAGCCTACTTCAATTGAAAACACCTATCGATTTATTCGTTCAGTTTATTATCAGAGATTAAAGATGGTAGAAGAATTGCTGGATATAAGACCATTGATAGATCAGGTTATGAATTCAAAAATATCAACTCATAAAAACATTCCTACTGATCTTATTCAAAAGGTTATTGAACTTGATCCCATTCGAGGAATGAAACTTAAAAGTGAGATAACAAAATTTAGGCCAAAGCTTATTATGAATCAGGTACGAACGCAATCAGACATTGATATCGGTTTTTCAATAAAGGCCATCTGCAAACGGTATTTTGGTATAGATTTAGATTATATTGGTTACTTAGATTATGATTCTGTTGTTTGGCAAAGTGTAAAGAAAAGAAAACCTTTGCTTATGGAATTTCCTAGTTCAAAATTGGTTACAAATTTTGATAGGATAGTACATCGGTTGCTTAGTTAGTTATTAGCTGTTAGTTATTAATATTAACTGTGATTTAGGAGTTATAAAATTTTGAGAGAAGGATTTTGGAATGAACAATGATGTAAAAAATTATTATGATATTTTAGAAGTTCCTCATACCTCTTCTTCAGAGGAGATTTATGAAGGATACCTACGTGCTAAAAATACCTATTCAGGTGATGGACTTGCGATGTATTCAATTATGACAAAAGATGAATGTGATGAGATGTTGGAGTTAATTGAGGCGGCATATTCAATTTTAAGTGTACCTCACAAACGTAAAGAGTATGATATTGTTCGTGGAATCGAAGCTCGTAAATTTTTACAGCAAAATAATTATCAGAATAATGATAGCAATAACAATAATAGTAGCGCTACTGGTGCAACGGCCATTAAGAATACTTTTTTTGAAAGTAATTCAACTACTGGTGGTGCAGAAGTAGATGATTTTGCTATTATGGCGAACCTAGCATATGAACACTCTCAAAACTTTCAATATAGTAATACTAGTTTTATTAATAATTCTGGTAGTACTATGAACAATAATAACAATAGCAGTAATAGTAGAACCACATCTAAGTCTAATTCTAAGTCTAATTCTAATTCTACCAAAGGTAATGAGTCTTTTGTATCTGCATCTGCATCTTCATCTTCATTAGGGACAGTTTCTTTCTCTGCTGTAGGTGCAAATCCAAAAAGTAATACTTATACAATTGCCACTAATACAGATAAAGATTTTCAAATACATCGTAATGATATGGACATATCAAGGCTTACGGCACAGAAACGTTTTGCTTTAGAATATGATATCAAAGCTGAGATGGAAGAAAAGATTGAAAGTATGGCAGAGTTTACTGGTACTTTTTTAAAAGAAATTCGTGAATATAAAAATGTTTCAATTGAAAAAATGTGTGATCTAATTAAAATCTCGCGCACCTATGTGAAACAAATTGAAGAAGAAGAATATTCTAAATTACCAGCACTTCCTTACGTGAGAGGATTTGTTTATCAATATGCTAAATGCTTACGTTTAAATCCTGACTTGGTTGCAAACTCATATATTGAACATGTCAAATCGCTTCAAAGAATTAAGAAAAGCAAATAACAAAAAATGGATTCTGCAAATTATTTAGATTCATCAAATTTTTCAAACACTGAAGATATTGAGATTGTAATTAGTAAAGAGGATCAAAAAGATTTTAAACGTCTTGATCATCTTTTAACGGCAAAATTACCTTTCAGAAGATCTTTCATAAAAAAAATGTTTGAACAGCAACTAATTACTTCTGAACAAATAGATCTTTCTTTAAGTAAAATTCCTGCAGTCGATACTATTATTAACATTGAAATACCTCCACCAGTTCCACTAAATGCTGAAGCAGAAAATATTCCTTTAGAAGTTCTTTATGAAGATGAAGATATAATATTTATTAATAAACCAGCAGGAATCGTAACTCATCCAGCACCAGGAAATTATACTGGTACATTAGTGAATGCTCTTTTATATCACTGTCCAGATTTGAAAGGAATTGGAGGAGTAAAAAGGCCAGGTATTGTTCACAGGCTTGATAAAGGAACCAGCGGTGTAATGATTATTTCAAAGAGCAATGAGGCCCATGAAAAATTGGTATTACTTTTTTCTCAACATAAAATTAATCGTATATATGAAGCGATTACTATGCCTTTATCAGTGAATTCTTCGGCGAGTACGAATAGAAATATGCAAATTAAACATGGAACTATTAAATCAATGATAGGGCGCCACCCTAGTAATAGAATTAAAATGGCAATCAATCCTAAAAATGACCATGGAAAAGTTGCTATTACTAATTATAAAATCTTAAATGAAATGCAAGATAATTTGTATCATTTTGAATTAAAGTTAGAAACTGGTCGCACTCATCAAATACGAGTACATTTAAGTTCTATATTAAAAACACCAATTTTAATGGATCCATTGTATGCTAATCCTAAAGAACAATTAAAACAAATAAGTAATGAAGAGATTAAAGAATTAATTTGCGATTATCCACATCCATTCTTGCATGCAAGAACATTAGGTTTAAATCATCCTATCACAGGTAAGTACCTAGAATTTTCAGTTTCTCATCCAGAGACATTTTCTAAATTATTATTTCTTGCGAATAAGAAAAAAGAATAAAAGGCATTCTTGATCGATCTACTCGGTTAGAGTTTAATAGTTAACTAATAACTATTCTTGAGATACAATATTTAATATTACAATAAGAGGCATCTCTATATGTTTGTACATATAATTTTAAATATTGTTAAAATTGTAACATTACCATTGCTGCTTACTGGTTGTTTAAGTGATACTTTGGGGCCTAAAATGAATATAGGAGCTTCAAAGACATCTAATACAACTCCTTCATCAGCATCTATAAGTGCAAATGTGAGTAGTTACTCATTTGGTTTCGTTCCAGTAGGTACCTACTCAGAAGAATTTAGAATAAAGATTACTAATTCTGGAACAAAAGATGCCTCAGGTTGTGTTTCTCCCTCTCTGAGTGGAACAAATCATAGTGAGTTTTTAATTAGTAATAATACTTGTGGGACTTCCATTAAGGCAAATAATTATTGTTATATTACTATTAAGGCAAATCCAAAAACAGATGAGTGTGTTGTGCCCTCAGGAGCACGAGCAGGTATCCTTAATTTTAGTTGTAGTAGTACAGGGCAATCTATAGCGATTCCTTTAACAATGTCTGCTCAAGATATTTGTTTATTTACAATTAATAATGGGGCCACTTATGCAAATACATCCCCAGTAAATTTAAGTTACTCAACAGAAGGAACTAATATTTCTTTATGTTTTAGTGAAAGTTCTTCGCAAAGTACCTGCCCAATATCTAGTACACCTGAGACTATTACTAGTTTTGGTCTCGAAGATATTGTTGCAGATTCTATTCCTGCTACCATGAAGACAGTTTATGCTTGGGTTCGATATAGTTATAACCAAAAAATATTTAATGGTAGAGTGGTATCTAATTCTATAATTTTTGATAATGAATTACCTACTATCACTAATTATTCATGTGCTACTCCAGCAGTATGTCCTACAATCACCAATACTCCTGAAATTGCAGTTAAGATTACTGCCAGTGAAGATTTAGATTTAACTTATTTAAATACAGGTTATCATCTCCAAGTATCAACAGTGGGGATGAGCTATGCTGTTTCAAAGTTTACTCCTGTATCAGGGTCAAATTATACTTATATGGCAAAGGTGTATATTACTCCAACAGCAGGAGTAAGTGATACTGATGTTTCAATTTATTTTGCTACTCCTACATCAGTATATGATTTAGCAGGTAATTCTTTAAAATATACTCCAACACCTATTACTTATAGATTTGATGTTAAGGAACCTACTCCAGTATTTTCTTCTATTCCTATGTACGCGGATCTTCCAACTCCCGTATCAGCAGATCCACATAATAGTCATGGTTTTAAAGTATATTTAAATTTTAATGAGGGAGTAACGGGATTAACTAGTAATAATATTATTGCTCCAACAGGAACAGTAACAATAACTAGTGTAAATCCAGCTGCAGTGGCAGGAGTATATCCTACAAGTTATGTGATAGATGGATACATAGATCCTACTGGTATTGCAGATTACAGTACTTTTGAAGTGAAATTTGTTCCCACGGTTGCTCCTGTTACAGATAGAGCGGGAAATATTGTTAATTCATCACTTGCTAAAACATTAACCGCAGTTTTCTTGCGTCCTACAGT
The DNA here is from genome assembly GCA_015232015.1 of Oligoflexia bacterium. Taxonomy (GTDB): domain Bacteria; phylum Bdellovibrionota; class Bacteriovoracia; order Bacteriovoracales; family Bacteriovoracaceae; genus JADFZW01. Next base: position 8,386 of record JADGAM010000100.1, read on the forward strand.
TTCTCTCTCATATACACCAGATAACAATGTACCATCAACTCATGGAAGTTCGCACATCTCTGCAAATTCCTTTTATATTTATGCGAGTTTTACTAGAGGGACCACGGACCCTACTCCTGATCCTATTGGTACTTCTCAATTTACATCTAATTATCTGGCCAAAATTTTAGTTACACCTGGAGATGCACTTACCTTTAATAGTATTACTCCCGTGGCAACTGGAGTTTATGGTATTTCTTGTAGTATTGATACTAATCCAAATGGCACACCAATCACTATTGTAATGCCAACAGGTTTTGCAAGTGATGTTGGTGGAAATTACTCTTACTCTCAAAGTTTAACATTTAATCATATAGGTGATCCTTCAATTGCTCTTACCACTTCCAGCAATTATCATTTATTTCCTATTACTGCAGGATCAAACCCTGAGACATCCAATAATCTTAACTCGGAAATATCGATTGATTTAGCAGCTGTAAGTCATAGTTCACTCGATTCTTTTGAATGTTTATATGAAAATACCAGCGTGAACTCGACGGATGTATCTGCTGATAGTTGTTCCGAATTAGATTCATTAATAAAAATTGATTCTACTGGTGCTGGTGCATTTGTTATAGGGAAAGCTTATTTTTCAAGTGTTGATTTAACTGCTAAAACTGCGACTTGGAAGTGGAGACCAACTATCAATCAACGTGGGACATATAAGTTAAATTTTAGGGTCAAGGATTCTTTCGGACATCCTGTAACCACGCCAACGCCTGTAGCATCTCCATATTACATTACTGTAAGAGATAATATTAGTACTAGTTCTTTGGCCGCTTACGTAGATTCATATTTCACCCTAGCAACTCCACACGATACCAAAGATATTGCAGTTGATGGTAGTCTTAATCCTGCTATCACTATTTTAAAAGATTTAGTTCGAGATCAAAATTTAACTTGTTCTGGTTATGATGGAGGAGGTACAAATGCATCCTATATTGATACTACTGCAGGTATAAATTTTGGTAGTATGATTAGTAATACTGCTAACTCTTTTTCTGCAGGAGCGTGGATTAAGGCGCCGACGGTGGTGGCCGCTACTAGATGTATCTTAGCTAATCTTGATATTGGTAGTACAAGCAATGGCTGGTACCTGGGAGTAGATAGCAATAACAAGTTAACAGTTAATATACAGGTGGATGATACCCAATATATTACTTATACAGATAATACGGCCCTGACTGCAGACTCATGGTACTTCGTATTTTTTACTTGGGAAAATAGTACGCCTTCTCTCAAGTTATATAAAAATGGATTAGAAGTAACAAATAAAACTTCTTTAACTTTAGGTTCTGTTGGGGGCGCTACGTTTGTTGGAGATGTTTATCTGGCCCAATGTCCATCAGGAAATACTTTATCTAATACAAGCGGAGTAAACTCATCTTTTGTTTATACATCAACATTATCTGCCAACTTAATAAACAGTAATTTTTTAGCGACTGCCAATAGGTTTAGAACTTTTAAACCAAAGACACCACCAGTATGGTCTTCTTCTAATGTTGCTTATTATTTCGATGCTTTTTTTGCTCAAGACGGAGTAATTCCTCATCCAACAAGTGATGTGGGCGTTTGTGGTAATGGAAACATTCATAATATGACCTTTTCCGATGTATCTTCTGATCATGAACCAGCTCCAGATAATTGTGATATAAATTCTTGGCATGGTGCTGGTGCATCTGGAACTCCTCCTCAAACTCCCGCCCCATACTTTTATCACCTTGATGGAGTAGATGATAAGATAATTTTATCGGATCTACATCCTACTCCTGGTTTTGAGGGGGGAATGAGTATTTCGACCTGGGTTCGACCAACAATGGCCGCTGGGGTAGGGGCAGCAGCGGTAATTTATATGAGAGGAGATGTTAGCTATGATGGAGTAAATTTAAAGATCGATGAAAATAATCAATTTGCTTTTAGAATTAGCACCGATACTGCTGGTGCTGAAGCGATCGCGGCCTGTGCACCAACCGTCGAGGCACATAAGTGGTACAATATTACGGCAACTAAGAGTTTAAGCGCACTTAAAATTTATATGAATGGTGATTATTGTGGTAATGCTGATTTGCTCCCGGAAGCTACTATTGCATTTGGAACTCCAACAGCGATAGATTACATTGGGGCCAATACCTCGGGAACACCAGAGTTTTTTAATGGTGATATCTCTTCCCTAATACTGTACACTACTCCTATTTCTAGTCAGCAGGTAAAACAAAATTTTTATGCTGATGCTGATCGCTTTAGAATAGTTAATTTAGAAAAGACTACTACTCAGGGGTTAGTACTACACCTAGACGCTGCCAATGCAAAAAATAAATTAGAACCTGCACCTGCGGCCCAAGACTATTTTAGTGATCTTTCTCCTTTGAACTATAAGGAGGCCGCCACAACGAATAGAGTAGATCCATATATATCATTAGGAGCAGGATCAGGATTTGCTGGAAATGGAACTGTTATTACAAATTTTTATAGATTAAATATGAGCAATCAAAGTGATTATGTGGCCATGACTCCTAATACTACTCTCGATAGCTCTACAGAGGGAACATATGTTATCTGGTATTATGCTCAACCAACACCAACATGCACTTTAATTAGTAGAAGTGGTATTAATGCTGCTGGAACAACAATAAATAGTGGACTATCTATTAAGATAGATGCCAACAATAAACTAAATGTAATAATTACTGATTATGCTGGTGCAGGTCCCGGCCCTACACCAGTGTACACTACAATTGCTCAAGTGGCAGTTACTGCAGATAACTGGCAACATGTGGCCTTTATCTACAATCAGAGTGCTACTTCTGGTAATAAAAATAAATTATATTACAATGGCCAGGAAGTTACTTCGGATGTCTATTATACAAGTGCAAATTGGGATTTTGCAGGAGATCCTGGAAACGACGTTGATACATATAGTATTGGTGATAATGGTGCCGATGGTGGAGGAGGTTGTACGGGTGCCATTGGGATCTTTAAAGCATTTAATCGTGCTCTTCTTCAAAGTGAAGTTCTTCAAATGTGTAAAGCAGAGAAATGGCGATTCAACACAAACATCTGTCAGTAAAATTTATTTTCGTAATAGTGCCAATATTTTTTGGCAGTGGCCAGATCTAAAAAATTTTCGAAATAAAAAATCACTACTGTAATTTTAACCACTTAATAAATAAATTTAAATAAATTATATTTATTTATTGTTCGTAATTTAATTTCTTATAAAATATTGCTCCCAACGAAATAAATTAAATTTAATTATTTTTATAAAAGGAGCAATAAAAAATGGAAAGGAGATCTAAATCATTATTGCTATCGATGTCGTTATCGATAGCAATATCACGATTACTAATTTTTTTATTATTTTTATCTCTTAATTTTAATACTTTTGCTCAACAAGAAAAAGAAGATACATCTTTATCTGAAACAGTTGAAGTGGCAAAAATGGGCCTAGAGAGTTTTATTGATCCTACTATCAAGCCTGCTACTAGTTGTGGAGGAGGAGAGAGTGCTAGTGTTACTATGAGAACATCAAAGATAGAAAATATTCCATCAGTTATTAAAGATGGAATTAGTTTAGATTGCTTAAATGCCAGTGAAGAAAAACCATATAAAGGAACAACTCCATATAGAGTTCAAGTGATTGGTTATTATCATGATGATCCGCCAACTGAGTTAGATTATTTTGGGTATGGAATAGGAAAATCTCTATATGGTTATGAGGGTGTAGGACATGCTGCTCTTCGAGTGACTGACATGAGAAATATTGATGAACAAGAAAAGGGTGAAAAAAGTTACATCTCTTTTCCTTACGGAACAACGTTTGAACAAGATTCAGAAAACGAAGATTATAATCATAGAAAGTATGTAGAGTTTTGTGTAGAAGAGAAAAAATATCTTTCTTATGCAAAATGGGCGAAAAAAAGTGAATTTGTGAAAGATAGTGATAATCCTATTGAGAAACAGATAGAGGAAGTAAAAGAAACTTGTAAAACTGATAGCTTTGAAAAATTTTATAAGAAGAATAATTTTAAATTAAATAGATTTCTACTTGCAGCGAAAAAGAAATTGTCTGTTAAAGAAATTATTGATGCTAATTTTTTTAGTAAAACAGAAGTTTGTGAGATTTCTGCTGTTTCCTTAGAAGATGATGATAAAAAAGATAGCATTAATTTGGATGAAGAAGCGCCAGTTATTGTAGACCAAAAAGATAAAATATTATTTTATGGAGATAAGAAAGAGTTAATTGAAATTGATAAAAAGAGTAATCTTAAAGACCAATTACCTGCAAGTGAAGCATTTGATGAATATCATACTTTCAAAAAGGTTACTTTGCCTGCAAAGTTTTGTAAGCTTTTAGAGAAAAAATCTGCTCAAAAATTAAAAATGCAAGAGATTAAAATTGATAATGCTGGAATTGAAAAGAAAGTTGATCAATGTATGCAGGAGATTCTTTATTTAAAAGAATTGGAGACTCCTTTAAACAAAACAGCTCGAATAAAAGTAGAGAAAGAAAATAAGGTCTATTTAGAACAAATGGGAAAATTACTTAATATTAAAGATAGCGTAGAAGTAGAAAACTTATTATTACTTAATGATGAAAATTATCAACAAGATGGATATGAAGGTGAAGATTCAAGAAATGCTGTAGAAATTATATCTTCAAATATATTTAATAAAAAAATGGAAAAATTAAAAACAAAAATTAAAGAAATAAAAGATATATTGGATCCAAAATTAAACGAGTTAAAAGTAGAATTAAAAAATTTAAAGAAAAAGAAAGAAAATTTTAAAGACATATTAAATAAATATCAAAAAAATGAGTTTAGACTTAATACAAAATATGAGGGAATAAATGCGGCCTACAGTCACACCTACTCATTTACAGGAAAGAGCTGTAGTCATGCTTCTAGAGAAGGATTAAGAGTGTTGCTTGATAAACCATGGTTTTATACAACAATTCTTACTAACCCAAAAAATTTAGTTATAGCTACAGATAAATTTATAACTAACATATTTGCTACCACTAAAGATAAAAAAGGTTATATAGAACTTACAGATAATGGAAAAAAAGAGAAACAAAAGGATGATGATGAGGATGAAGAAAATCAAGAATAATTTATAGAGTTAAATACACTCATTCGGGATCTAACTTCATCTAAATATAAAAGATCGATCTCTGCACTCCAAAGACCTACATTATCTTCATTTCCACCAGCATCTACAATAATTTCTCCCCATGGATCAATAATTAGTGAATGTCCATAGGTTGTGATACCGCCATCATGATGGCCTACTTGAGCGGCGGCCACCACATAAGCTTGGTTTTCTATAGCGCGAGCACGAAGTAGTGTATGCCAATGGGCCTTGCCTGTAGCAACTGTGAAGGCCGCGCATATCGAGAGTAATTGAACATTATATTTCGAGACGTAATTTCTAAAAAGCTCCGGAAAACGCAAATCAAAGCAAACACCAAAACCAATTTTTACTTTTAATTCTTGAAAGGGAATATTTAAGGTTAGTGCTAAGGGAGTAGTTCCTGCTGTGTAAATTTTGCTTTCATCATGAGATTTATTGTCAGCTAAATTGGATAAATTACATTTAAATAAATTTATCTTGTCATAATGGGGAAGCAATTCTCCACTCGGAGAAAAATTGTATGTACGGTTATATATCGCAGGCGGTGTATTTGCAGGCAATGTATTTGTAGGAGATGCATTTGCAGGCGAGCGAGTTGCCGCCGTTCCTCCAAGTAAATAAACTCCACACTCAGTTGCAAGAGATAATATATTTTCATAATGCTCATTATTTAATTCCACTAAGTGAGGAGTGTTATAGTTTTTTCCAAGTGAATAAAAATATTCAGGCAAAAATAAGAGACTAATCCCCTCTGATTTTACTTGGGGGATTAGATTTCTTATGAAACTAATATTTTCTAACGGATTTAATTTAGAGTTGAGTTGAATTAATCCAATTTTTGTCTTGTAATAATGATTCTCGCGATTCGTGGTTGCTGTTGCCATCAATACTATGCTCTCTCTCAAAAATTTGTTTATTTAATTCTTTAACAGTAGAATTATTTTCTGCCATCCTTGAAGCATAATATGAGTCAGTTACGGGTATGTTTTTCCCCATAGCATAATAAGTAAATCCTGTTTCAAGCACGCGAGCAGTAGAATAAAGATTTCTTGAATCAAAGAGCACGGCATTTTTAAGGCGCATTTTTATTTCCATAAAATCTGGCGCTTTAAATTCGGACCAATCAGTTAAAACAACAAGCGCATCGGCGTCGTTAATAGAATCATATTTATTTTCAAATTTTCTAATTCTCTTGAATGCTTCTGGGTTGTCCTTATAAAATTCTCGCATATACTCTAAGAAATGAGAGTTGGCCACAGGATCATAGAAATGAACGATACCTTTTGCATTTACTATTTCATCAACGAGAGTGATAGATGGCGCTTCTCGAATATCATCAGTATTTGGTTTAAAAGAGACTCCCCAAATTGTAAATATTTTATCCTTTATGTTGCCATTAAAGTGTTTAAATATTT
>JADGAM010000101.1:0-6003 GCA_015232015.1 Oligoflexia bacterium
CCGTTAACCCTTGATGTGCTGTTTGAATTTTCCAAGACGTTACTTTTGTTTTCTGTACTTTCCATTCTTATGCATCCTCCTCTTTATTAAATTTTTTGAGATTTTCTGGGCCAATAAGATAAAGTGAGATAGATAGAATACCAACTACAATCATAATCAATGGTGCTACTCCATTAAAGAAATCTAGAATGTAATTCCAAGAATCAAAAACCCCCCACAGACCGAAGGCCAGCAAAAAAAGTCCCAATATAACTTGAATCATAAAAAAAACCCCATATAATTAAAAATATTATGCCAACTTATGCTTTTAATTTATTTATACCAACAATTAGAGAGAGTGTTCCAAATGCTATACATGCAAGTGGAAATGCTCCCATTACCATATCAATAAATGAATACCATTCATCATAAAGGCCATAGAAACCTACGAGTAAAATTACAGCTCCAGTTCCCATTAGAGCATTTTTTGTTATTCCACCATCATCTTTTCTTTTTAGTCCTAAGAAAAGAATAAATGCGCCTGCAAGAAGTGTTGCCGGTTGCATAGCACCTTTTATAAAATCAACGACATTGAAAATCTCATCATAGGCACCATAAATGCCTAAGAAAAGTAATATTAGACCAAAAAATAAATGAAATCTTCTTTTCGTTGCCACTGATACACCCCTCGTTTACCTTTTGTTTGTGTTTACCTTGTATTTACGTATTTACCTTATATTTATTTATTCGCCAAATTAGTGGGATCACTTCCGGCGTAAACTGCATTTAATAATTTTTTATGACAATGTGGGCACTTATCTTCACACCCTTCTCTATGTATAAAAATAGTTTTTGATATTGGACACACGCATATGCTATTTCCCTTCATCATAGAGTCAACAATTGTGTAAGATATAATTTTTTTTTCATTGATTAAATTCTGAAAGCGTTCAGAATTTCTTCCTGAACTCACTGCTGTATCCACAACTAATTTTGGTTTTAAGATTCTAGTTGCTAGTGGAAGGGGGAATTCTGAATTTTGATTTGTTTGACCTAAGTTTATATCCGAAATATCTCTTTGACGTTTGTCCTTTAAAATACCAAACATCAAAAAAAGTACTAGTAGTAAAAGTAGCAACAATCCAGGCCATGATTTAACGGTACTTAATAAAGAGTATTCTATGGTAGAAAAATTTTTCTTCATAACTCTCTAGGCCCCCTTTGCCTAAAGATTACCATTGTCAGAATCTGAATGAATAAATGAATGAATCCATCAATAGAAATTAATTAATCAACTGAAGTTGGTTAATTAATAGAATTTGTTTTAATGCTAATTTTTACGTTAACCTAAAAAAAGAGTCAACTTAATTATCTTCATTATTTGTTCATCTTCCTTACACTACTCAATATAGAATATCTGCAATATTATTTATAAATATTATTTATAAATAATATTGTTGATGCTACAATATAAGTATTAGTAGAATCTTAAGAATGATAAACAAGAATGATAAACAAGAATGATAAACACAATTTTTTTTTAATTTTTTTTTATAATTTAATAACTTAAAATAAAAGGGAGGTGCTTATGTTCTCATTAAAAATTGTTGGTGGTGTGGTTTGTGGCATACTTGTTGTTGCAGGCGGAATCTATTTAGCTCGTAAAACAAAATACGGTTCAGAGATTTTTAATTCAGTTAAAAATCTTGGCGGCCAAATTAAAAATTCTTTCAATGAAGGTTACTCAGAGGCAGTTAATAATTAGAAAAATCTTTTTCAAAAACTACTCGTACCGTTCAATAAAACTTAACGGCACAAACGACTATTCAAATCAGATAAGGTCTTGACTTGTTTCATAAAGCTAGTGACTTGGTCAATGCTTTCTTTAAGTTTCTTACGAGAGCTTCTTGAACACATTGCCTTTATATGGTTGGCAGTTGCTTTATTTAAAAATCTATATTCCTCATCACTCAATTCGCTAAATTGATTATTGGTTCCATCTTTATGGCCAAACAATACAATTGTTCCTGGATCCACTTTATATACTCTTTCTTTACTGATTTTTAAAATTTTCCGCTTTATCATACCTTTTTCCTTATATTCTAAAGCGTATTCTAAAATATTGTTTACTTCTCCATTTCTTATAATTGCAGGAAGAAAATTTCCCTTTTTCTCTTTCTCTACTTTTTTCCAATCCTCTGCGTTTGTTATATAGAAATCACAATTCTTGTTGTATTGCTTTTTTTTGATTTGAGCTTCCATATTTTCAATTCCCTCTCTCATTAACGGCCCAATCACTTGCACCACTCCTTTCCTACCGTCACCACCTAACTGTCCATTTAAGATTTTTCTCCATTCATCTTTGATGCTTTGTTTGCTTATTTTATTTTTAAATAACAATAATTTTCCTTGGGCCGCTAATGGCGCCATCTCTTTGACTTCCTTTTGAAGTGATTCCCACTCATTTACTAAATTAACTTTCACCATTCGTAATTTACGTTTCACATTCTTCTCGAATTCATTAGTTTGAATTCCCTCGCCTAAATCATCATCATCATCTAAATCTTCTAGTTTACCAAAATCAACATTAATACTTTTTTGTATGACTGTTACTTGGTTATCAATATCTTGAATGATTTTACTATTACTATTGTCTAGTTCTGCATCTGAACACCATCCTGTATTAGTTGTAGTAGATAGAATACAGATGAAGATTAATATTGGTACTAGCACACTAAAGATTCCTGTGAAGTTGATAATTTTTTGTTGTGTGTTTTGTTTCATTTATTTTTCTCCTTTCTTCAAGATAATTAATCCGAGATCTTTTGATTGCGAACTATAACTAGCTTCTCGGTTGTTTATCTCTTTTTTTAAAATTTGTTAAAGTTTGTTACGGTTGGTGATTGCCTTTTCCACAAATATTATTAAACTAAAATGCTTTACCCTAACCTTGGAAGTGCTCCCCCAGAAGGGAAATTAGGAGCATCTTAATCAGGTATCCACCACCTTTTCTACATCACCTCTAAAGTCACTTTACAAGATAATTTTGTTGAATGATCATAATATGTATACATGTATATACATACATACATACATACATACATACTAGAAAACAGAAATGGAGATAGAGATGGTTATGTTAGATCCGTGCTACACAATATCCATAAAAGAACTCTCTGAAATTTTCAATCTATCATCACAAGAGATCAACAATTTTTTCAAAGAAAACCAAGTAGAATTAACAAGAATTGGAAATTTAGTTCGAATCACACCAGCAAATTTTGAATTAATACTTAAAGCAAGGGATGTGAAAAAAAATAAAATGATAATAACTTCTTCTTGTGTAAAAGGAGGCGTTGGTAAGACCACACTCACTCACGGTTTGTCGGCCAAAATCTCGACATATGGTCATAAAACATTAATGATTGATCTTGATCAACAAGCAAACCTCACTTCTAGCTTTGGAATTGATTCCTCTATGGGAGTCTTGCCATCCATTCTTGATGTTTATCGAGGTCACTTCCAAGGAAAAAAAATTTCCATTGAAGATGCCATCGTAAATATTACATCTCACCTAAGCATTATCCCTGCTAATTTAGAGATGGCCTCTTTTGAATCTGAATTTTCTAGCAAGACTGAAAATGTCGGAAATTTTTTTAAAAAATTATTAAAACCCATTGGCCCTCAATTTGACATTATCTGGTTTGATTGTCCTCCAGCGCTTGGTAAAGTAACTAGTGCTGCTCAGGCCTCTTCTGACTTGATTGTTATTCCTATTAACACTGATAAGTTTTCAGTCGATGGACTAGATCTAACCATTGATAGCATTGTCACTTTACATAAAAATTTTGAGGTTAATCCTAACGTTAAAATTGTAGTAAATAAATTCGATTCTAGACAAAAATTGGGATTCCAAATTGTTTCTTATATCTCCCAAAATGAGTACAAAGATTATCTCTCAAACAATTATATTTCCGTATCTAAGCAAATTGATAATTGTATTGCTTCCAAAAGTAGTATTTGGGATCCACATTTCAAAGGCCCTGCTCAAGATGATCTTAAGAATTTAGCATTAGAGATTATAGGAGCAGATAAGTGGTCATCAAGTATAAGTGAAAATGCGAGTGAAAGTTCAAGTGTGCAGAGTTTGAATAATTTGAACAATTTGAATAATAATAATTTAAATAATGTTGATAATTTTTATCAACAATCTAATCTCGATCTGACTGGAGTTACTCATGTCTAAATCTAAAACCAGAGGAATAACAGGATTACTTCAAAACCAAAAAGCACATAAGTTTAAAGATACCTCGTTTATTTGGTGCGAACGAAATAAAGAAAATAATGAAAATAAAGAAAATAATGAAAATAAAGAAAATAATGAAAATAATGAAAATCAAGAAACTATTATGATTACTGAGACCGCAAACAATATCGCAAATGATATCGCAAGAGATATCGTTTGCGATATTTCTGTTCATCTTGATCATCCTATTCCTGAAATTATTCCTCATGGTGATGAAGAAGTCGCAATTAAAGCAAAATTGGAACAGAGCTGGAGTAAAATAGGAGCGAAGTTACAGCAAAAAAAGATTTTGTCTTGAGTTTTCTTTTGAAGTAATTTGCTTTTAACATTAATTTAGATATACTCATTTCTAAAAAATTTATAAAAAGATCAGATGAAAAATAAATTTCCAATTACTTTAGGAACTAGTACTTCCAATAAGCACACTCTATATCAGCAGATCTCCTCAGATGTAGAATATATGAATAATTGCTATGATATTTTACCCATAGAATTTGAGAGTGATCTTTGTAGCGATTTAAAATTGTTAATTGATAATAATATATCGGAGCACTTCAAAATAGTGTTTTACAATCCACTTAATGAAGAGGAGATATTTTTAGAAAAATCATATTTAATCTCCTCTAATAACGCTAATAACTCTAAAACTTCACAAAGCTCACAAATAAAAAAATATGACATTCCTAGTCCTTATGAATTTGATATTTTTATATATTTTTCAGAATCATTTTTGGCCTTGAACGAAGATAGACGTAATAGCATATTAAAAAAATTTAACTTCAAATGGTTTAAGATTTTTGGTGCCTTATCATCTGAATTGGCCGAATCATCTAAGGAAATAATTCCTAAAGAAGCTAACGAAACTAAAGAACAGTTACTGCCAACTCCGATTACAACACCAGAGGCAAGAGCAACTGAAGTTGATATTACAGCTACAGTTACAACTACAGTTACTTTGAATAATCCACTAACAATTGCTTCCTATGCAAATACCGACTCTCGAAAATTAATAGATGAATTTGTAAGCGTCTCACTAAAGCAGGGATTAACTCCCATCCTTTGGACTCACTCTGAAGGATTAAAAATAATTGGCAATGACAAAAGTAATAGTAGTAGTAGTAGTAGTTCTGCTGGTAAATATATTTTTGATGATGAGTTATATACAAGAGTGTTTTTATCACCTTTCGAACTTTTAAAACAAATCAAAGGTTCTCGTAAACAAAACATATCTTATATTTTAGAAGATTTTCATTACTATTTAACCAGGGATAATCTTTCGGCATCTGAGTTTAGTGAGTTAATCTCACTTATTAAATCCATACAAAGTGATCTAAAAGCAAACAATAGTTTTGTAACAATACTGGCCCCTAATTTAGATCTTCCTCCAGAGATTGCTCCTATATTTGATAGAGTAAAAAATAACACTGGCCAGAAAAAATTTTATTATTTAGAAAAATATGGAACTGATCTTACCAAATTGGTTTTTGAAGGGAAAATTAGACCAATTGTCGGACGAGAGTTAGAAATAACCGAATGCCTAAAAATAATTTCCAAAATGGAGACCAACAATCCATTACTAATAGGACAATCAGGAGTTGGTAAAACTGCAATTGTTGAAGGTCTGGCGGCCACGCTGATTAATAACAAAACTTCTTCTTTGTGGGCCCACAAAAAGCTTATTTCATTAAATCTTAATTTAATGATTTCTGGAACAAAAT
>JADGAM010000101.1:6021-14922 GCA_015232015.1 Oligoflexia bacterium
GAATTTGAAAACCGCTTAGAAGGTCTTTTAGAAGAAGTTAAAGATAATGATAAAAAAATAATAATCTTTATAGATGAAATACATGCTTTGCTGGGTATGGGAAAAACTGAAGGATCAACTGGTGCAGAAAATGTATTAAAACCAGCTTTGGCCAGAGGAGAATTTCCATGCATTGGCGCTACTACCAGTGAAGAATATGATAAATATATTAAACCAGACAAAGCACTTTCGCGCAGATTTCAAGTTGTAAATGTAAGTGAACCAGATACTGGTTATACTTTAAAAATTCTTCAAGGAATCAAGAATGTCTATGAAGGACATCATCAAGTTGCCATCTCTGATCAGGCATTGATCAAGTGTATTGAAGTATCTAATCAGTTGTTAAAAGGGCAATATTTTCCTGGAAAGGCGATTAAAGTAATGGATAATGTCTGTGCTTCCGCATCTATAATCGGTCAAAAGATAGTAACACCTGAATTTGTTATGAATGAATTTAATAAAAATTAGATCCATTTATAACAAAAAAAACATAATTAAAATATACGAGGAAAAAAAGTGAATGATTTAACAAATGCTTCTCCAATTGGTTGTGAATTAGGAACCTCATCATCTAAATTTTGTTGTGAAGATACCTTGGTTATTTTCTCTTCAGTAGTAGGTGATTCTTTAACTGAAAAAATGGAAGAGAGCTGGCGATTAATGAATAGATCTAAAGACTCTAGATGGGTGAGAAATTTGGCCATATTTGATGATTCTAGAAATTCATGGAGATATGTTGGGGCCATGACTAGAAATTCTGATAGAGTTAATTGGTTTACGGATCAAGGGTTGATTAGAGATTATGATGATGCATTTTTATCCACTAAGGCCGGTATTTTCTTATTGGCACTGGAAATGGAAAAAAGAGAGCGACCAATCAAACAAATATGTATTGGTTTTGGTATTACTGTTCGTCACGGGGAAAATGTTATAGAAAACTTTTTTTCCTTCATGAAAGATAAATTGATCGTTCGAGATGGGAAAAAATTTCTTACAATTAAAGCGAAAAATGTGGCCTTAAATGAGATCAAAGAGATTGAAGTAGAACTAGTCTTTTCGGTAATGCAATATCAGGCCTATGGCGCTTACATGGCACTTCTTTTCAGTAAATATAATATGAATGTTTATAATACTTATATAATCGATATAGGGCATGGAACTTGGATCAAATTACCAATTATAGAAAATGAGGCCGAAATAAATTTATCCGATTCATTTACAGCAGGTGTTCATACTATTACAAAAAATATCTCTAGAGTTATTTTCGAGTCCAGTGCTCAAAAATTTAAAATACCTGAACAAAGAATTATGGAAAGACTTCCATCAAAAGATTATAAGCTAGAGGTTCCAGGTATTGGAGTTTATGATTTTACCAAATACTTACAACACGAAAGTCAAATGATGGCCAAAAGTATTATCCAACAAATTAGTAATGATATTTCCTTACTCTCTCAAAAGGGACATACCATAGATTATTATTTTATTATTGGAGGAGGATCTCACCTATTATCTGATACAATAAGAACTGAAATAGGTAAATATTTTGGATGGTCAGAAGATGTACTATCTCAAAAAGTAATTGATCCTCAAACTCTGGGAGTTGATCCAAGATATATTAATTGTGTGGGATTAATGCTTTTGGCGAGAGACCAGATTGCCATCGAATTAAATAAAGAGGTGGATGCAGGTTTTGCAATTAAAAATGTTATTCAAGACGTAATGAACGCTTAAAAATATAACATTAATTACTAGGGAGGGGGAAAATATGCAACAGTCAGTGCAACAGTCAGAAGATTTAAAAAATTTAAATGGATTATACTATCTTGTTGTTGATCAGGAACTAAAAGTGCTACTTGAAAAATTTGCCAAACATCATCCCGAATCATCCAAAGGGGTATTAAAACTCATTATTAAAATGTACCTCAAGCTAGTAGATAAGAGTAAGCGTAAAGGAAGAGATCCACTAGTAACCTTCGAAAATTTAGTGGAGACCTTGATGACGGGCAAGTTATGTGAAACTACTAGAGACAAGATTGAGTATTTGGATTCTATTCTAGAGGAAAAAAATGCTATCGGTGCTGCTAGCAATTATGTTAACTCCTCTGTTACTGATGATATCAAAGAGATAAAATCATTAATCAAGGAGATAAAGAATTCTGCACTTGTAGCGGGCATAGGCACAGGACTAAGACCAACAATGGACAATTTTTGTCCGAAAGGTCCCTCTGAACTTATAGAACTTCAACCCACGGGAACCGATGGTAATAATAACAATAATGAACAAAAGAAAAGAAAGAATTTTAAAGATATTAGAAAAGATAAGGCCAACAAGATAGTTAAGTTTTAAGCTTCAGCTTATTAAAGAGCTCATTGTGAAAAAGATTTTTATTGATCCTGGAGAATTTTATATTAAAGTGATGGTGTGGGATCATCTTGATGGTACTAATCATACTTGGCAGTTTTATGGACGAACTTTCTTTCCTACTCTGACTTGTGAATCACAATCACAACAATCACAACAATCACAGCAATCACAACAAATACATTACGAATGTAATAACCGATTTTATCAAATTGGTTACGATTGTTCTGAAATAAATTTTAATCAACGATTTGCTAACTATGATTATAGTTACGATAAAGTTGCTACTAGTAAAATTACTCTTGATGATGGAAAGTTATTTGTCTGTAAGAGTATTTTTGATTTTTCTGATGATTTAGAAGATATTGAAGTTTACATTGTGCTTGATTCTCCTACCAAACTTCAATTTTTTAAAGAAGTCGTTAAGGAGATTAAGGAGATAGGAAAAAGCAAAAGTGCTTCGTATGAATTAAAGGCCTATCGTAAACTTGATGAGCGTGTGATCAGCAAAAAAGTTAATTTGAAATTTGATTTTTTACTAGCATCCGATGGAATTTGCTCTTTAGTAAAACAAAAGTTCGAAAATTTTAATAGTGCTATTGTAGTAGATATCGCTCATAGTGGAACAAAACTTTATACTATTAGCTCGCAAGAAGGTTTTAAATCTTTTGCATTAATGGAAATAGGAATGCATTTTTATTACACAAAAATTATAGAGTTATTACAAGAAAAAGGAATTATAAATATAGACTACTTTTGGCTAATAAAACAAATCGAGTTAGGACTAAATGATATAGAAGTTCCTTTAAATGATAATAAATCTGTCTATAATTTTGATCCTTCTTTAATAATTGATAATATCAGATGGGATTTTAATAAAAATTTTCATAAAGAAATCATCAAGGCCATCAGCTCCTATTTTGTTAACCTCTCCTCAGCGATTGATTCACTTTTTATTATGGGAGGAGGAGCAATTTTAAATGGTGATATTATCCGAGCATCACTAACAAGCAATGGATATAAATTGCTAAATATTTACATTGAAAAATCACCGATGTACAATATCTTACAAGGTACTTGTTATTATTTTAATAATCACAACTTCAAATAACACCTAATGAAGGATGGAAGAGAATGGAAGGCGCCGAAAACACTATCAATCAAATTAATAAAATTAACAAAATAGATAAAATAGAAAAAATAGATTATTTTAAAGAAAGTACTGAGTATTTACACAAAGTTGTTTCATATGTTGGAAAGCTTATAGGAACAGTAATCGCAGAAGGGCAAAAATTAAATCTGCAAAAAATTAATTGTGATTTTAAATGGTGTAAAGATTTAAATCCCTGCAAGGAAACAGAATCAATTATTAAGAAATTAACGGCATTAAAAAAGTCAGCAAAAAAGTCAGTGAAGACCAATGATGAGATTATTTTTGATAACGAGTTTTATACAAAATTAGGAAAAGATATAATTGAACTCACAAAATCAAATTTGAAAAGCGATAATCTAACCATTATCGATATTTCAAAGTATAAACCATAGGATAGAATATAGTACTTGCTAGAAATAATCTGACGAACCCCAAATTATTTATCGCAAGTACTATAAATAATAATTATCTACAATTAATCCAGGAGGGATAATATGGTAGAAAAAAGTGACGATGGAATTTTAAAAAAATTATTGAATTCTAGTTCCAATTCAAACTTAAACTTCAACACAAACAATGGAACAGATAACGAAGGCCCAACCACAATCCGGAATAACAATTCCTCACCGCCTCCTCTTACTCCTATTGTAGAAAGTGATAGTTTGCATGAGAGAGTTGGCGAGTATAAAGATTCAGAAAGACAATTTAGTAATAGCAATAACAATAGCACTAACAGCACTAGAGATTTAAATATCTCAAAAAAAGCTGTTGGAGTTGATATAGGCACTAGTAGAATTGTTAGTGCAAGAATTGGTAATGATCATAAAGAATTAACTCAATCTGAGCTTAATGCTTTTTTTATGTTGCCATACTCTCAAATCTCTCAAGATTTACTAGCAAAAAATAAGATGAATTATCTTAAAATTAAAGAACATCTTTCAGTATACGGTATTCACGGACAAGTTTTTGCTAATATGTTTAATGGTGAATTGTTACGACCAATGAAAGATGGACTATTAAAATCTGATGAACCATATGCTGTTCAGATGATAAAAGAAATCACTTCTTTAGTAGTGGGTAAAGCAAGTGAATTAGGAAATAAGTTATGCTTTTCAATTCCTGCTCCAAAGACCGGCCAAGAAAGTGATTTAATTTTTCATGAGGCCATTTTGAAAAAATATTTTGTTGGTGCTGGTTACAATGCTACTAGTATTAATGAGGGATTGGCGGTAGTTTTATCTGAACTTGCACATGAAAATTATACTGGTATCGGTGTCAGTATGGGTGCAGGAATGTGTAACATTTGTTTCTCATTCATGTCTGTTCCAGTAGTAACGTTTGGACTTCCTCAAGGTGGAGATCATATTGATCAAAGTGTTGCCAGAGTAGTAAATGATTCAATTACTAGAGTGAAAGTAATAAAAGAAGAGACACTAGATTTAAGTAAAACTCCAAAAAACAATCTAGAGCAGGCGCTACATATTTATTATGATGATCTAATATCAAAATTGGTTAACTCTATATCCACTACATTTTCAAAGACTGAAAATTTGCCAAAGCTCAATAAACCAATTCCTTTAGTATTGGCCGGTGGTACCTGTATCCCTGGTGGCTTTAAAGTTAAATTTGATAAAATGTTAAGACAAGTGGAATTGCCAATAGAAATATCAGAGACAAGATTGGCCACTGATCCTTTACGTGCAACTGCCAGAGGTGCTCTAGTGTGTGCTGGTACTGAATAAATTTTAAATATTATTTTTTTGAATATCTTTTTTCGGAGAGCTTATCAATATGCAATACTTGCAACAAGAGAGAAGAAAGCATTTCAGGTGTAGTGTTCCTCACTCAGCATTCGAGTATAAGGGTAAGCTCTTCGATATTCTAAATATCTCCGCTGGTGGTATCTTAGTAGAAAACAAATCATCTTTATCTAATAGTAATGAAAACAATAATGAAAATATTTTTGATGAATTACTTGCAAAAAAATTCAACTTCAATTTGATCGACAAATCCTCTAACAGTACACTGTTACTAGAAGGTAGTGTCGCTAGAATTATAAAAAATAGTGATGAAACAATTGCAAGCTTTGTTGTTTTGTTTTCATCGCCTTTTTGATATTCACAATGTTAACTCAATGCCTATCAAAAAAGAAGCTGGCACCGATCCATTATAATAGACTTATATTCCGAACATTATTATGATATTGTTCGGAATATAAGTCTATTATAATATTGAATTATGAGGTGAAAAATTAAAGTAACTAGCCAGCTAGCTTTGGTAACTGGTCAAGGCCCTGAGGAAATTTTGATTCAGTTTCAGAGGAAAGAGGAGGCTTGCTTCCTGCAAGCCGCTTGCTTCCTGCAGGCCGCACGAATGACGAGGAAAATGGATCAAAATTTACCAGGGACCTGACCAGTTACAAATTAAAAAAAGTAGTCAGATGTTTACAAGATCGAAAAGATCTAAAAAAACAAGATGCAGATTGGGGAGCAGTATTTGAATCCTTCATATTTCATGAATTAAAGACCTACTCTGAATATCGACGATTAGACGATCTATCTTATTGGAGATCCACATCAGGTTTTGAAGTGGATTTTATAATTAACAATCAAGTAGCAGTAGAAGTAAAATCCTGCAAAAAAGTTAATAATAGTGATTTCAAAGGTCTTAAAGCATTACAATCTGAGGGTATCCTTAAAAAATATATTTTGATTTCAAACGATCCTATACGCCAGAAATGGGATAGTATACTGGCAATGCCCTATGATGATTTTTTGCAAGAACTTTGGAACGATCAAATTGTATTTTAAAACAAAGCAGTTTTTTACTTTTATTTTACTCTATAAATGATGGAAACTTAGCGGATGAAGCATAAAAGAGATATTATTTTGCAGTAAAATATTTTTTTATTAGTGCTTCTTTTATTGCAAGTACAACTTTTGTTATCTCTGAGGAAGAGCTATTGCCATCATTCTTATCTGGATGTGAAGACTTCATATGCTCTCTCCACCACTTAGTTAATTTTTCTTTCTTAAATTCACTTTCTTTTGTTGAGCCAAATATTTTCATATATAAATCATTTTTATCAGTTACTCCTATAATTTCTAAATCTTTGCCAGTAATTTTATCATTACCAATATAAATATCTTCTGCGGGTGTCGTTGGTACTTTGGTTACTGTTGGTTTTGGAATCTTTGCTTCTTCATATCTTCCCTGACACTTTTCATGATGTTTAGATCCATCATCTTGTACTTTTTTTTGTTTGGCCAAAGTAGCGTCTTTTAAAATTTTATAAAGTTGAGGTTGAGTATAATTATAACGAAACTTTTGAGCTAATTCCCATGCGGTTGAATCAAATTGCCCAATAGCTTCTAAGTCTGCACCAGCAACTAATAATTTCTTAACCAAAGTAGGGTTATTGTTTAAAGTTGCTTGATATAAAGGTGCATTTCCTAATATATTTTTAATCTCAATATCAGCTTTTGCATCTATTAATTTTTCAGCAAATTTTTCATGTTTTTGACGTTTTTCCTCCCCTGATTTATCGAACTCAGGTCTTGCTATTAAATGAGGGTCAGCAAATTTTATTGAGTAAGTTAAGGCAGTTTCATTCCTATTAATAAATTTATTTAAATCAACATTATGTTCAATAAAAGATGAAAGCATATCTATATCAGCAGCATTCGTTACGGCAAAAAATAAATTTTTTTCATCATTATAAACATCATTTGTTTCATTTTTATATACATCTACTTGGTCACTAGATAACAACTCTTTTATAATAGCTGATTTACCGTTTTTATAAAGATCTAATAGTGATATGTTCTTTATATTTGCTTTTGACTTAATTAGTTCTTTAATTATATTAATGTTTGGAGGTGAATTATATATGGCCAATTGAATTGGAGATTTTCCATCAGAATTAACTTTTTCTATCATGTTTGTTTTTTGTTTTAATAAATATGATGCTAAATCAAAGTCTCCTTTTAAGATTGCTATATGTAAGGCAGTATTTCCTTTTTCATCTACTTTATTTAGTAATATTTCCTTAACTAAAGGATTTTTTTCTACTTCTGAATAATCACTAGCAAAAACTGCAATGGACACATTAAAATGCATAAACATAAGTAATAAAAAAAACTCTAATTTTGCTTTAGAAAAAATACTAAAAAACATTGGTGACCTCCTAAATATTTGAACAAAGTTTTCTCAGGTCCTTGACCAGTTACTAAAACTCGCTAACCATTTACCATTATTGTATTATTCATTTCATTCAGATATCATTTTTAAAATAATTAATATGGGTTTTAGTATCAAATAAATAATCACGAACCTCTTCAACAGACTCGTGATAAAGAGATAACAATCTTTTTAATTTAACGTTTTTTACTTCAATATCATTAACTCTCTCATCGGCAGATTTAAGGAGTTCTGACATTCTTTTTTTCTTTTTAATGAGTTTAGGAATTGATTCTTCGATCTCCACTAGAATTGTATTGATTTGTTTTTCTTTTAAACTCATATCTTTTACTAATCCTAAAAGATCAGAGTTGTAGCTCCATAATTCGAGAGAATTTGTCTTAAGGTTGTCAATCTCACTATTAAATTCCTTTAACTGTTGTTGCAACTGAGGAATCAAATCTTCGATGGTGCTAATCTCTTTTTGTTTATTCGCTATTTGTTTATTTAGATAGTATTGTTCCCCTTTTAATTTGTTATCCTCTGCTGTTAAAAAATCTAGATTATTTTTGAGTTCTGCAGTTTGCCTGTTAAGTAATGCCAGTCTTTCATAGTTGTCTATAAAACGAATCACCTTTATGGCCAGCAGATCAGAAAAAATGAGATAGGCCTCACTTGCTTCTAAAGTTAAATACTGACTAATCTCCTCTACACTCATTAGGCCATCAACGTAATTTAGAAATTCTTTTTTTACAGCATCATCTTGAACCGGACTCTTATCAACAACAATAGGGTACTTAACTTTCATTTGATCCCAACTACTAAGCAATTGTTTTTTAATGGTCAATGATGTTTTTTTCACGGCCTTGTTTCCTTATTTCCTTATTTCTTTATTTTCTTATTTTCTTTTTTCCTTTTATCAATTCTTAATTTAGTTATCCTTTAAGAATTCTTATGAATATGATTATAAATATCTTTCAATGCTATTTTAGCTTGATAAAGCTCATTAGAGATTATCTCTTTTTCTTTTTTTGAATCCTCTAATTCTTCTTTGGCCTTATCTAATAAATTTACTAGCGTTTCTACATTTTTTTGTAGACTTAGAGTGTGTTCTTTTGACTTCTGAAAAAATTCTTTAAATTTTTCTCTTTCTTCGATTGCTAGATTT
>JADGAM010000102.1 GCA_015232015.1 Oligoflexia bacterium
GCCAGAGATTGATTCTGTTGACCGACTAAAAGTGACCTGTGTAAGCGTTTTATTTGAAAGTTTAGCTGCCATAAGTAGAGACATTAATACTTTTCCTTTTTCAGTTTCTGCTGGAAAATAGAAACTATTTCCTTCACAAGCACGTTGACTCTCGTAGTAATAACCTGCTGTGCTTAATGTTTTTTCAATTATAACAGACCCAAGGATACTTTTCTCTCCACGCAGTGAATACCCAGTTGTTCCAATTGACTTTATTGTCGCTAAATTATTATCTGTAAAAGCATTAGCATTCGATTGAATGCTAGCAGTCAGTACGAACATAGCAAGAATAACTAAAATTCTGAAAGACATAAAAACTCCTAAGTAAATGTTAAAAATTGGCTTTATAGATAGAACACAATTTAAAAATGTTAAGAAGAACCTTTTCCAACAGTAATAAGGTTTCGAATTGTAAAAACGAGAGTACTACTAACGCAACGATCTTTTGATGTCAATTAATTTAACTCATCAAAAAACAAAAAAAGGTGGCAATATGTAAATTTTACCCACAAAAAAAATTGTTTTTGATCCTAAATCAGGAAGAAAAAAATAAATGTTAATTTTCTCATTCGGTGGCCACAATAAGATCTCCACTTTTCTGTTAATTAACCAACAAACCCCTTTGATTTTTTCATAGAAGTTTTAGCAGTTTTTTTAGTTTTTAAAGCGGATGTCTTCTTGTTTTGTGGCACTTTTGTTTTTGCCTTCGTTTTTGATTTCACTGAGACTTTTTTGGTAGGAATAGTATGGATAGCGGGGATGATTCGGTCACTTGATCCAACGGAACTTTTAATTTTAAAACGTTTACCAGCAAAAGCAATACCGATTCTAAAAACTTGCTTTATCCCGGCTATCCTAGCTGCTGCCACATAGTCTTTTTCATCAATTTGATTTAATGCTTGGTTAGCACTATTTTCTAATAAATTAATAATTGTTGATTCTTTTTTAATTTTAGAAAGATTTTGTATACTTTTTAGTTCTAAAACAACTGCCAGTTTGCTTAAGTCTTTTGGGATAATGATAATATCATAGTAACCATCTCCTCCTTCACCATTAGAATTAATTTCATAAAGATTACGTGATAAACTTCCGGTAAGACCCAGTAATAAACCATGATAAAAGGCCTCTGGTTTTTTTCCCATATCGCGAAAAGATATAACATGCAAAAAGAGCTTTTCTAGATCTATTGAAACTTCTGAAATATTTCCATTTAGTAAATGATTTAAAAAGTTATTATACCATACAACACCACTACTAGAGCTTAACCATGTCTCAATCATATCTTTGTAAATTGTACGAACTTCTTTATTAGGTATTTTTGTTTTGCAAAGAAGTATCGATCCTTCTCCTTCGCTTGAAATAATATTTAAATATCCAGTATTGGCCAAGATACTCCACATTGCGGCAGGGTTATTTTTAAGGTCACCAAAAACAACATGTTCATTAATTGGATGAAAGCAAATTTCTCCTCGAAGTAGTTTTTCTAGGTCATTTTTAATTTCCGCATTCGATTCAACTATCAAGTTCCAAATTAAATCATTGCCGCTAGTATTGGCCCAATAGTCTCTCAATTTGCCTTTTTGTATATAGTGAACTATGGACCAAGGATTATATACTGTTGTTTCTGCAAATTTGTATCCGTTATACCATTCTTTAATTTCATCTATTTTATCGCTCATTTGAGCCCGATTTAACAAACTTAAAACTTCTTCCTCTGTAAAACCAAAATATTGACTATATTTGGATTCTAATATTGAATAAATTTCTACGTTGTTAAGATCAGAAAATAATCCTTCTTTTGCTATTCTAATGATTCCAGTGATGACTGCTCTATTCAAGCATGGATTACCTTTTAAAGCAGCTCCAAGAATTCCTCCCATTAATTTAATCATGTCGTTATAGTAATTGTTAAGGTAACTTGCTTGAATGGGAGTATCGTATTCATCAATTAAAATATAAACTTTTTTTTGTTGATGGTGTTTGTATAAGAGTTCGCTTAAAAATAAAATTGAATTTTCAATATCTGTTTTGTTTATGGGCAGGGTTAAATATTTTTGAATAATAGTTTTTTCTGTTTCGGGAAGAGTAGTTGAATTCAACAGATATTGATGTTCTCTGTATAGAGTTTGAATAATTGAGCATAACTTTTCAACTGCATCAGAAAAGGATGTTGCCTTAACATTTTTAAAAGTAACAAAGATAACCGGATGCTGTCCCTGTTGTGAAATATAGCTATCTCCATTACTATAATTTTCAGCTGAAGCAATTTTTAAATTATCAAATAATCCCTTAGTCGATTCGCCATTAACTTCAGCGGCTAGAAAACAGTGAAGCATAGACAGATTTAAAGTTTTGCCAAATCTGCGAGGACGAGTAATTACCGAGACTTCTGTACCCTTGTTATCAAGAAACTCTTTTATAAATAAACTTTTATCAACAAAATCAAGTTTTTGATCAATAATTTTTTTGAAGTCGCTATATCCAATTGCTAATTTCATATTTAAATCCTAATTTAAGTTAGTGTTCATTGCTCTTTTCATATTCCTCCCAGAAGAAATAAATCGCTCTGTATGGAAGAGGAACGTCACAAAACTGTAACTGTGGTCGTCTGTGACATTACAGTTGTATCTTGAATTTCTTTTTTTATTTGTTCCCATTTCGCTGGCCAAATTTCAGTTTCAAAGTATCCTTTCAACGAGGCCATGTGTATATCACCCATGTATTTTGTTCCATTTAAATAAAACTCCGGAGATCGTTTTTTTTCATCTGGAAGTTCTGATAGCCATAAATCAAATTCCATTAATTTAAATTTTTGTTCAATTTCTTTTCTTTTTTTGAACGCTTGCTCTTTTTGTTTTAATAAATAATTTAACGCCTCATCCTCGGGAGATTGAAACCCCTCTGCTATCCATACCTGACCTTTTTTAGTTGCTCCCATAAAATATCTAACGACCGAAATGCCAGGTTTTTTATCTAGTAGTTTGTTAATTGAAATGTCACAGGCAAGATTATCTAGGGATTCTTGAAGTTTTTCTGGAGTAAGATAATTGCGGTCCTTAACTTGATCGATAATATTTTTACCGAATCCTAAATTACGCAAAACTTCTGGTGTCTGTATGTTGGACCATGGGTCATTTGTTTGAGCTGATGATAAGTCGCTAGTAGTAGTAGTAGTATTTAATATATTATTAATACTACTACTACTAGAGGCGTTTGTTATCTGATCTGTTATCTGAACCGTTACCTGTTTGTTATCTAATTGTTTACCGTTTGTTATCCAATACTCATTTTGTTCATTTTGATACAGTTCGCCATACAGGTCTTTGTGCAGTTTATAAATTGCCCATCCATTTTGACCACATTTTGATTTGACAACACGGACAACATTTTTTGTGCGCAGTCTCATAATCGTTGTTTTAATCGATCCATACGAGCTTCTGGTAATTTGCTGAAAATGAATATTAGAAATGGGAGATGTTGTTGCCTGACCAGTAGAGCGACAAGAATTATACAAAATTTGAACAATACTGCGTTGCAAGCCACTCAATGTATAAAAACTCTCGCTTGTTATCCAATTGTTATCTAATTGTTTACCGTTTGTTATCTGAACCGTTACCTGTTTGTTATCTAATTGAATATTTTCTGTTACCTGTTTGTTATCTAATTGTTTACCGTTTGTTACCTGTTTGTTATCTAATTGTTTACCGTTTGTTACCTGTTTGTTATCTAATTGTTTACCGTTTGTTATCCAATTGTTATCTGTTTTCTTAGCATCTGCGCACTCCAAATTCGATTTGGTATAACCACCATCGTGGATGGTGGTTATACCTGACTTATTTATTTCATCTCTGCTATTCAAAGAGAGTAGGTCATTGAGTGCTACTTTTAAATCTTCTCTCTCGTTTAATGGATTTGAACCTTTTATATCTTTTTTTAAGATATCTCCTAGAGATATAGATTTTTTTTTCTTATCCATTACTGAATTGTCCTTTTATTATTCTGATTAAAAAAATCACTCAGTCCTAATAGATTATAAGTTAAAGCGTCTATATCTAGAGATGAACTACCTCGTTTTTTCAACTGATAAATACTTTTGCCCTCTGCTTGAGCATTTTTCAGAGATGAATCTACTCTTACAATTGCTGGCGCAATTTCCAATCCATTGTGTTTTTTTAAATCTGCTATAAACCTAAGAGATTGTGTTTCTGAAGAATTATATTTGTTCCAAGCTATATAGACTTTTAGATTTTTTTCTGGAAAAGATTTTTCTATTTCTTTAATTGTACCCCAGGTAATTTCTATACCTTGAGCGGAGTAGATATCTGGGTTAGATGGTATATAAACTGTATCTGAAAATAAAACCGCAAGGTAAGATATGTGGGAGAGACTAGGAGCTAAATCTATAATAACTAGATCATAATCATCTCTGATTGGTTTAAATATTTCTGTAAAACAATTTAAAGGATTTTTATTTTTATTGATCAATTCTAACTCTAGGCTAGCGTTAGCTAATGAAGATGGGAGTAGATCAAAATTCTCACCTAGTTTAATTATAGTTTTTTCTATAGATATTTTTTTGCTAAAAATATCTATAAAAACGAATTCGGGTATGTAGTTTATAAATGTGTTAGTAGCATTTGCTTGCATATCAAGATCGCAAAGTAAAACTTTAGCACCAAGCTGTACTGCTCTATACGCTATATTGATTGATAGAGTTGTTTTGCCCGTACCCCCTTTGTTGGCGTAAAAGGAAACATTAGTTCTAGGAAAATTAAAGCCTCTTGATAAAAATACTTCTCTGGTTGCGGTAGGAGTGAGACATCTAGTTCTGCCTTCAAAGAAAGCTTTGGATTTGTCAAAATCAAATCCCCTAATAATTTGCGCGACACCTTGAGCCGTAAAACCAAGTATGTTTCCAATATCTGTGGAAGGTATGTTTATTTTCATTTTCTTATCCAGTTGTTTCCATTGTTTTGCTATAGTATAATTCTATTGAAACTAATATTTATCAGATTGACAACTTTTAAATTAAAATAGTGATAAGTTTGAGTTTTTAGTGGATGGCAATAAACCCTTCAAAAGTCTTTCAAAAAACGTATTTTTTGTTTACGGGTAGTTTTCCATAAGTTTCTTATAAACCCGTTTCTAAGGCCTCGTTAAGGGCCTTAGAAACGGGTTTAAATATTTTGTTTGAAGAATTGAGTGCTGTCTATTGATATTCTTTGCATTATAATTATTTTGCAAGGCAATTAAATTTTCTCTATGTAAAAATATGCCGCGACGGTTCCTTCGCCCCATAACGATAGCGCAACCTTGTCCGTCAATTCCGCCTTTCCACAGAATCGATCCATTTATTCCGGCCTTTTAGGCCGCTCTGTTTATGGCACCCGCGCCTGGCGACCGGCGCTCTACACACCCCACGCAAATCTATTTGCAACAACAGAAAGCCGGTGTAACTATTTGCATGGCGTGAGGCCGCTTAATCCCTTGTTTTTTATACTTATTTTTAAAAATAAATGTTTTCGGTCGAAATACGGGGTATAATCTTTTTGAAATTAAACTATTGTTTTATTGAGTGATTACATAAAATTTGAGCATCTCCTGTGATGACAAAAATACAGATAGAGGAAATGTTATCAGTAGATCTTTTTCTTCTCAAAAAAAAGATTAAAATTACATTCTGCGCATTTCTTTTTTAATTTGAGAGAGATGGTAAAGAAAGAAGTAGATTAATGGCAGCAATGACCAAACCACCAGAGATCTCCCAAATACATATGACACGTACAAATTGTAGTGCGTAAATAAATAGATTTGAGATTTAACATAGTCTTCAGGAAAAAAATCGAAAAAATTTAGGAACGGAATTTTAGATAAAAGATACGCTGCTGTTAACTTCAAATATGTAATTTTTGCATCAGCGTAAAGATTTTCGGCCTTAATAAAAAATATAATATTTATAAAAATTTGCATTGCTACCACAATGCACAATGCTATTTTCGCATTGCTTTTTAAAAACTGGAAGTCGCTCATGCACTTAACAAATTCTTTTCCTGTTTTGCTCAATAAGGTTGCTATTTTTGACATGAAGAGCTTGTGATTGAAGGTAAAAATCTGTTCGCGTTGTTCGATTTTTTCGATCTTCTTCTCTGGACTCAGAGGCACAGCTGCTGGTTTCTGTTGTTCTTTTTTTAATATAGCCGCACCAACGTTATCCAATTTCTTATCGTGGATCTCGCTTTTTTTCAGAATGCAATCGAGTTGATTTTTGATTTCAGCTAGACTTGCATCAGTAGCACAACAATCAAGAGCTGTATTGCGCACATACTCTGCTGTACTTCTTTTTGCCATGCTGGCCAGAAAATCTAAACGCTCTTTTTCTTCCTTGGTAAATCTTACGCTTATCACCACCTCTCTCATTTTCAAATCCTCTTAGAATTTTATTCTCCGGCCAGCAGACAATAATACGCACCCCTCATCATCACCAAAAAGCAAGGTGAGAGGATGAAAAATGACGCAAAAAAACTAACATAGATTTTTATAATACGCTAGCTAAAAACAGCCATTTATCGTTCATCCTGTACGAGCACGGCTATGAATGCTCCCATCCTGGTCGCACCCTTCGGGCAAGTTCAGGCCATGTTTTCGAGGTTATAGTACGTGAAGAAGTTCCTCTTTTAGTAGTAAACTGTAATTACATAAAATTTTTATGTAATTACAGTTTACATAGATAGACAAATCACATAATAATAGATAGTAATCCGCTTTTAATAACATAATGTGGAGGAAATATGGCCAATACTGGAATAAATGAAAATCAAGTCTTTAATGCTGCCGACGAATTGATAGAAAAAGGGGTTAATCCTACCATCGAAGCACTTAGAGAAAAAATTGGTACTGGTAGTTTCGCCACTATCTCCAAATATTTGTCTCAATGGAAAGTGGCTCGCTCCCCAAAACAAGAAATTCCCGATATCCCTTCAGAGTTCACCAGCTATATTAGAAAATTTTGGTCTGTTTGTTACAAGGAAGCATCAGCAAAATTGGAAATAGAGAGAGAGGCATTCAGAGCAGAACGTGCAAAGATTGTAGAAGATAGAGAAGAATTACACAAAGTTATTCAAAAATTAGAAGAAGAATGTAGTTTTACACTCACCGAAAAGATACGAATAGAAAAAAAATTAGAAAATACTAATCAGCAAATCAGTAAATTAAATGAAGAACTTGTAAAAACACAAACACTATTAGAATCTAGTGAACAGAGAAGAATAGAAATCTCTGATCGTGCTGATAGATTAGAACAACAAGTAACCTCTATATTGAAAGATGAGTTATTGGCCGCCAAAAAATTAGTAAATAGTAACAATACAAACTAGTTTAATATCAAATTTGTTACAATTGGAATTATTACACTGAAATCATCCGTATTGTCTTCTACTGGATTATTTGCAATTTCAATTATTTTGTCAAAAATCTCTCTCTGTAAATATTCATCTTGTGCTATGGAATCTTTACCTCCATGGTACAAGCTAACGATGTATTGTCCATGGCAAGTAGGATCAAACAGTGGACAATCTTTTTTCTTTAAATTGCCATTAAAATCGCGAGCAGAGTTAGTGTTTTCTTGATCATTTCGACCAGTCCCTTCGTAATTGAGTTCCCCAGTTTTAAAGACATCAAATGGAACAATGGTGGACTTATTCGTCCAACGATTATAAAAACTTTCAACGTTTGAAAGTACAGTTCTTTTACTGCGCAAACCTCCAAACTCAACTGGGTCGAGAGTTGCTACAAGAGCAAATTTTCTGTTAGGATTATCTCTAGCAATTTTTAAAGCAGAGTCTCCTCCAAAGCTGTGTCCAACAAGAATCAGAGGACGATGTATTGGAATACGAGGTAATACTTCATTGCGCATCTGTAAAAGTAGGCGACCATCGTCCCCTCCACTTCTAATGGCTGGTGTACGCCAAATATCGTTCCAATCTAAATTATATACAGGAATACCTCTTTCCTCTAGGCGATCTTGGATCCATGGAGTGACTCCAAGAGGTTTTTCAAACATAGTAAGCTTAGTCCCCCCGAATCCATTTATTAAAAAAACAATAGGAATAGTAGAATCCTTTTGAATTTCTTCAAAAGAAATATCTCCCCTCCCTGCATAAACTAAAGGCATTGAATGTATTAATAGGGTGAAAAAAATAAATATTTTCATGAAATATCTCATGTTAGATCCTTGGTTCCAAATTTATCCTAATTCAAAATAAGATTTGTTATAATCGGGATTATTGCACTAAAGTCGTCTTCGTTTGTTCTTGTGCGCACGCCCCCATCTTGGTAGTAAAAAAACAAATATATAACTTTCGAAGTGGCCATAATAGTTTTGGCATAAAGTTCTTGTGTTGCAAATTCACGGGTATCTGAATTTATAACTGCTCCAAATCTATCATAACCATATCTATTGAGTTCCATAGCAATATTCTTAACGTCGTTGTATAAATCTCCAGAAGGAATTGGTAGCTCTTCCGTAAAATTATCCGTCAAGGATTCATTTTGAAACTTATTATGAGCATCGTCCTCATATCCAACATGCCCAATACCTTCAAACAAAATATCTCCAGGATTTACTCTTAACATGACGTTTTTAGCATGAAATGGCATACTTAAATCTTGCAAGAAATGTAAGGCTTTACCTAATACGTACGCTCCGCTACCACCGTTTTTAACGGAGCTATAAGCCTGTTTAAAGTAAGAGAGAAATTCTTCCAAGGCATTACTAACACAAGGTTGGATAGGTCTTCTTGTTTCTGGATTATAAAAATGCTTACACATAGGCAAACCACCGCCTGTATCGTCAACATCAGGTGCATTTGAAAATGCAACAACATCCATTCTGTTCGCGATAAAGATTCTATAAGCATTAAAGTCTGTTGTAAATTTATCTGACATTTTAAAAGCAAATTCTGTCATTTTTGCGTGAGTACTATTGTAATCCCATGTTGACCTAATTAGGATTGGAGGATTATATCCTTTGCCCTCGGCATTCCACCCGTAAGAATTGTTTTGAAAAACAAAGTTGCCTAGAATAGCCAATAATAACATTAGTCCAAGTATTTTCATTTTTTTTATTGTTTTTAATATTTGCACGTTAGAATCCTTTATAAAAAATTTATTTTAATTCAAAATAAGATTAACTATGATTGGAATCATCCTACTAAAATCATTTTCATTATTCTCTATCGGAGCTGGTTGTACTGGCGGATGATCGATATTATCTATGAAATAATTCTCAAATTCGTACGCTTCTCTTTCAAGTGAGTTTTTTTCGTAGCTATAGGTATTATCGTAGACCCAATGGGTACAATAGTTTGCGTACCACTTGATGCCAGTACCTACCCTCTCGATTTGCTCAATATGTTTCATTTCATGCGCAATTGTTGAAAGCTGATTGACATCATTCTCTGTTATTTGATCAACAAGATAAACATCATGACCAAATGTTTGCCCGGCATATCCATAAGTAAGACATTTCTTATTCCAGCAAGCTTCTCCTGAAAGAAGTGACTTATAATGGATTCTAACTCTATCTACAAGTTCACCAAAAAATGGTCTTAATTTTTCTTTTTGCGAAACACTCAGTCCAGATCCGCCACCATTCGAACGCCGAACTTGCTCTTCAGCGACCGCTATTCCAAGAATACATAGATTCTTAACGGTTTCACATCCTTCTTTAAATTTCCAACAATCTAGTTGATACAATTCACATTTACTATTACATTGCCAAGCAAACACTGACGGAGAAAATGCCATCACTACCAATAACATGGTAATGGCAAAAGCGTTGCCTGAATTATCTATAATTTTTTTAAAATTATTTTTTGGTATGTTTTTTGTGAATTGTTGAAATCCTTGCATAATAATTCCATTGTTATTTAATTTAAAATAAGATTTAATATCGTAATTATTGTTGTCGTATCTATTACTACTTCACTATTAGCTCTAGATTTTCCTAACAAAAAATGACCTAATGAAACTAATTCATGTCCGTAAAGGCCCTGAGTACACTCAACATTACCTTCACTCCAAAGAAAAGTAGTTCCTGGTTGATTCCATGTTTTCATACATTCAACTAACGATTTAGCAACATTTTCAAAATCAGTATTAGTTCCACCATTAGTCACATGGTAAACAGTCCTAAACCAAAGATTTTTTGGTGCTCTCTTATATAATGTTTTCATCGCTTGGGCGTAAGAAGATGTTAATTTTCCCATCATCGCCTTTAGGAATACCTGACGAGATACTAGATAGGAGCGATAGTTCAGAGGATTTTCTGAGGCCTCAAGATTTAACATCTGCTCATCAAGAAACCGCTCTAATTGAGTAACATTTCTTCCGGATAAATCTTTAAAATAGATCCACATAGAAGGGGTTAAGACGCATCTGTTATCAGATGCGTTAGGACATAGACTTCCATTTCTATTGTAATATCTTTCGATTCTTTCTAATCCCTCAGAGTAAGGCAATCCAGCAACTGTGGCCTCGATGAATCCTAGTGTTTGGTCTCTTGAAAATTCATTACTAGAATCCTTACCAACATATGATGGAGCTCTAAAAGGTTGATCATCTAATCCAAAGGAGTTCCTCATAGCATTGAAAATCCCTTCTTCATTTGAAAATTGCCCTACAAGAGTAAAGTGCCCCGATTCTGAGGCCGCATCTCCAACATCACAATTTGGTCTATGGTCCACATTATTAGAATCAGTACCAGTAGCTTGTCCGTCACACCATAAAAGATTAGGTGAAATTCTATTTATCTGTTGTTGTAATTCTTGATTATCTACTTTTGGAATTGAAACCGACGCTGCATAAATATCTTGAATGGTCACCACTAAATAACAATAAAAAATAAATTTAGAAAATCTAATGCACATAAAGTATTTCTTCTTCAAAGGTTAAAATGATTATTAATCTCAATTTTCACAATACAAACTAGAAATCGGTCCTGCAATAATCGCTGTTATAGGAGAGCTTCCCCTGCTATAACAGCGATTATTGATCTTTGCTAGCGAGGTAATTCTCTTACTTATTAAGTGAAATATATAATGGATAATAATTTGAAGCATTGTATCCACCTAAATTCCACTCACAATCTGAAGTAGAAGCGTAATACAATTTAACATTAATTTGGTCACTCATTGCTTTTGTTAACTGAGTGAACCACATCATGCATACTTGTTTAGTTACCAGGCCATCTGTATTGATATTGCATAAATGAAAAGACGTATCTGCTTTAGGACTCCTACTCATATCATATTTATTCATTCCTGGTATTGTTACTGCAAGATTCCCATCAGCAACTAACATTACAGCACTAGGGATACCTATACAATTTGCAGCCGCGAATACATTTGTTCCACTAACTAAGGTCACCAGAACAACAGCAACTAAAGCTAATTTTTTAAAAGACATAAAAACTCCTAATCTAAAAATTCATAGTTAATAAAATATTTAAATTCATTAATTCAAAATCAAATTTGTTATAATTGGAATTATTACACTAAAATCGTCTTCGAGAGCCTAGGTGAAAGTTCTTGGTATTCTTGATATTAGCCCCGACGTCCACCTCAATCAAATTAGAGGTACATGTTAATTGAACATAAATGCTTCTAATATACAGCTCTGTCCTATGCCAGAGATTGATCCTGTTGACCGACTAAAAGTGACCTGTGTAAGCGTTTTATTTGAAAGTTTAGCTGCCATAAGTAGAGACATTAATACTTTTCCTTTTTCACTTTCTGCTGGAAAATAGAAAGTATTTCCTGCACAACTACGTTGACTCTCATAGTAATAACCTGCTGTGGTTAATGTTTTTTCAATTGCAACAGATCCAAGGATACTTTGCTCTCCTTGCAGTGAATACCCAGTTGTTCCAATGGACGTTATTTTCGCTAAACTATTATCTATAAAGGCATTGGCATTCGCTTGAATGCAAGTAGTCAATACGAACACAGCAAGAATAACTAATTTTCTGAAAGACATAAAAACTCCTTAATTAAATAAAATCATATTAATAAAAAATTTTGAATTTCCTAATTCAAAATCAAATTTGTTATAATTGGGATAAATACACTGAAATCCTCTTCAGTCCTGTTTGGTATTCTTGCTCCTCCGTCTTGATAGTATGAGAACAAGTAAATTACTTTTGCTGAGGACATAATAGTTTTAGCAAAAAGTTCATTTGTAGCATTTTCTCTAGTATCTGAATCAATAACCGCACCAAATCTTTCGTACCCATACCAGTTGAGCTCTAAGGCAATGTTTTCGATATCTTTGTATAAATCTCCTGAAGGAATAGGGAGTGCATCGGTATAATTGTCGGTTAGAGACCCATCTTGAAACTTATGGCGAGCATCCTCCTCATACCCAACATGCCCTATGCCATTATAGAGAACATCACCTGGGTTAAATCTCGCCGGAACACTTCTAGCATGAAACGGCATGCTCAGATCTTGAAGAAAATGTAGAGCTTTTGCTAACTGATAATCCGGTATTCCTTGGTTTTTAGCAGAGTCGAATGCAACTCTAAAGTAATGAAGAAACTGCTCTAGAGCGTTGCTAAAACAAGGTAAAATAGGTCTACGTGTTTTCGGATTATAGAAGTGACTACAGTAAGGTGTTGGGCCTCCAATGTCATCAACATCAGGTGCATTTGAATAAGCTATAAGATCCGACCTCTTTGTGATTAGAAACCTATAAGAGCGAAAATCCATTGCAAACTTATCGGACATTTTAAGGGCAAATTCTGTCATTTTAGCGTGTGTACTATTGTGATCCCACGTTGACCTAACCAGAAAAGGTGGGTTATAGCCTTTGCCCTCGGCATTCCACCCGTAAGAATTGTTTTGAAAAGCAAAGTTGCCTAGGACAGTTATTAATAATATTAGTCCTAGTATTTTTATTTTTTTTATTGTTTTAAATGTTCGCACGTTAGAATCCTTGTAAAAAATATTTCAATTTAAAATAAGGTTAACTATAATTGGAATTATCTTGCTGAAATCATTTTCATTATTCTCTATCGGAGCTGGCCGTACTGGTGGATGGTCAACATTATCTATGAAATAATTCTCAAATTCGTAAGCTTCTCTCTCGAGTGAGTTTTTTTCATAGCTATAAGTATTATCATAGACCCAATGGGTACAATAGTTTGCATACCACTTAATACCGGTACCCACCCTCTCGATTTGCTCGATATGTTTCATTTCATGCGCAATTGTGGAAAGCTGATTGACATCGTCCTCTGTTATTTGATCAACAAGATAAACATCGTGACCAAAGGTTTGCCCGGCATATCCATAAGTAAGACATTTATTATTCCAGCAAACTTCTCCTGAAAGAAGTGACTTATAATGAACTCTAACTCTATCTACAAGTTCACCAAAAAATGGTCTCAATTTTTCTTTTTGTGAAACACTCAATCCGGATCCGCTCCCATTCGAACGCCGAACTTGCTCCTCAGCTGCCGCTATTCCAGGAATACATAGATTCTTAACGGTTTCACATCCTGCTTTAAATGCCCAACAATCTAATTGATACAGTTCGCATTTACTATTACATTGCCAAGCAAACACTGACGGAGAAAATGTCATCACTACCAGTGACATGGTAGTGACAAAAGCGTTGCCCGCATTATCTATAATTTTTTTAAAATTATTTATTGGTATGATTTTTGTGAATTGTTGAAATACTTGCATAATAATTCCATTGTTATTTATTTAAAATCGGTCCTGCAATAATCATCGCTATAACAGGAAAAGCTCTGCTCATTGACAGGTCCGTTATTTAACCCCGACTTGGGATCAGAAATATGTTTATTCATATTTTCATTCTAAGAAGCGAATAAGATCGCTGGAAATAATAATTTCGCACTACAATGTCCACTAAAGAATAATACAGTTAGTGATTATGTTTTACTTTAAAATTGTAACTGTACGGAATATCGGAGTTGGAACACCACCCGCCCCCGTATTACAGCTATCGATACTGTATAAGTTCACTTTTTTGTTTGCCATAAAAGCTGCGAGCAAAAGCGCTAAATTTTCTTTATAGTTTTCAGATGATCGAAGAAGAATAAAATTGCCAGCGCCTCTTATATTACATCTTGCATCTTGAAGGTGTCGTCCTTCAACACTAATAAGAACATTATTAGCAGGATCGGTTGCAATACCTGAAATAGTTCCTTCTGAGTGTGAACCATTAGCAAGCCAACCTGGTCCAGAGGCAAAAGCACTCGAAGTCAAAGTTAAGATTGAAAAAATTAAAATACTTTTAACTAATTTCTTAAAAGACATAAAAACTCCTGAGTAAATGTTGAGGACCTTTGTTAGTGTAAAAGATTCTGAATTGTAAAAACGAAAATACTTCTAACGTATCGATCTATTGATGTCAATTAATTTAGCTCATCAAAAAACAAAAAAAGGTGGCAATATGTAAATTTTACCCACAAAAAAATTTGTTTTTGATCTTGGGGAGCTTTGTTGCATGAATAACATTTTTGAAAATGATCTCCCTAAAAAACTAAATTTTGGAAAATTAAATTCTTATTGTTTCAGGCATTCCTAGTTTAGACATTATGTTTAGTATTTTGCAACCAATGGCCGCTTCAACTTTTTGAGAGAAAACGCGTTTCGAGCGAATGAAATCAACAAAATATTCACAAACTATTACTGAGTTCACTAATGCTTACTTGGCAGTGCTTGAGAGGAACTTTTCTTTGCCAGATGCCATTTAAGT
>JADGAM010000103.1 GCA_015232015.1 Oligoflexia bacterium
AAAAAAAGTATCCATTTACCAATGAAAAACGCCGCTAGTTGGAGAGCCAGGAATAATTGTCGCTTGACAGAGCACTGTGTGCACTATTGGGGACTGCTTCTAGAACCCCATGTTTCAATTTGTTCAATTGAGGTTTTTGTTCCGACCAATAAATCATTTATAATATAACCTTCAAGAGTTCTAAATCTTAGAGCATCAAATGATTTAGCAATAGAAGTAGTGAGCATTGCTATGTCTTTACAATTTTGACCATCTTCAATGTAATTAACCAAGGTATTTAGTTGTCCTTGTATTCTTTTAATGTGAACAAGTGTTTTTTTTCTTCTTTCATTCATAGTTGCGTTTTTTCTTTTCATAATATACCCCCCACCCTATAAGGGTAACTTTTTGCGTAGATAAAAGCAAGTCAAGGAATTTATTTTTTTGGATTATGGGATTATAGCGTTTCAATTTTGAAAAATTTTACTTGACTTGATTATGGGCGTATGCTCATATCTACTTAATTATGAGACCAAAAAAATGTAGACATATTTGTTGTGAGATTGACGCCAACTATTTTAAGCCGAGAGGAATACCTTTATCAGAGCTGGAATCAGTGATTTTATATGCAGATGAGCTTCAAGCATTAAAACTTTCTGATTTGGATTGCTTGTATCAAGCTGATGCTGCAAATAAAATGAAGATATCAAGGCAAACTTTTGGAAGAATTATTGAATCGGCGAGGAAAAAAGTTGTGGATGCCTTAGTTAATAACAAGGCCATTAAAATAGAACCTTCGGTAGCAGAACCAGTAGAAACGGCGAAAGAATTGGAATAAAAAAATAAAAATAAAAGTAATCGATTATGATTAATAAACCTAGTGGTAATAATAAAAACACATCTGAAAATAAATGATGTAAAAAAAGGAGTTACAAATGAAATTATGTTTACCTGTAAATGAAAGCAAAGGAATTGATAGTACTGTCTGTGCACACTTTGGTTCTGCTCCATTCTTTATGATAGTAGATACAGACACTCTTAGCTGTAAGGCCATTACTAATACCAATCAACATCATGCTCATGGAATGTGCCAACCTTTAGCGGCCCTTTCGAGAGAACAAATGGATGGAATTATAGTTGGCGGTATAGGTGGTGGAGCATTAAGCAAAATACATGCTCAAAACATTAAAGTTTATAAAAGTAATGGATACTCATCAATAAAAGATGTTGTAGAAGCATATAAAAAAGGATTACTTAATGAGATGGGAATGGAATCCGCTTGCAGTCACCATCACGGACACTAATAAACGCTTGAACATCAGAATAAATAAATGAAGATTATAACTTTAGTAGAAAATCTTGTTTATAAAAGTCATTTAAAATCAGAACATGGTCTGTCGATTTTCATTGAAGATGACGATGGTGCAAAGATATTATTTGATACTGGGCAGAGCGATTTATTTCTAAGCAATGCTAAACATTTAAAGGTTGATTTATCACAAGTAGACCATTTAGTTATCAGTCATGGACATTATGATCATACAGGCGGTTTGCCATCATTTTTAAAGATAAATAAAAAAGCAAATATATATATAAATCAATCTGCTTTTTTGCCAAGATATCATAATGGTAGCAAATATGTAGGTATGCCTAAAATAAAACCAGCGATGCTGAAAGAAAGAATTTGTTCTTATTTTAAAGACGAATTCGTTAAAATATCTAAAAATATTTTTTTAGTACCAAAGATTGCTATTAAAAATAAATGGGACACCCATTTCCATGATCTGACCATCAAAAAAGATAAATGTTTTGTTCAAGATAATTTTGAAGATGAACAATTTTTACTAATACGAAAAAGAAATAAGTTATCGATAATAACAGGTTGCTCTCATCGAGGTGTTAGTAATATTTGCTATACTGCAAATTTATATTTTGATTTACCAATAAAATTTATCTTGGGTGGAACTCATTTGATTGGGAATAGGAAAGATAAAATAGAAAAGATGGCCCAAATACTGAAAGGACATGCACTTTCCAAATTAGGAGTGTGCCATTGTACTGGTGTTGAGGAATATTTTCTTTTGAAAAAGTTTTTGACGGCAAATTTAGCAAATTTAAAAGATACTGGCAAACATTCTGGTTTGGATGTTTTTTACAATGAGACAGGTAGAGTAATAATTTTATAGGTAAAGGGAACATAAAAAATGAAAGTGAATTCTAATAAAAGGCCATATTCAAAATTTACTAGTGATCAACTAATCTTGCGAGATTGGTTGGCCATAGATAGAACCATTTTAGCAAACAAGAGAACAGTGCTTGCCTATATAAGAACGGCAATGGCATTTTTCATATCTGGTGTTACGGCCATACATTTTGTTGAATCACCATGGGTAAAGATATTTGGAGGTGTTCTGGTTATTGTTTCAATAATTATTTTGATTATGGGATTTTATGATTTTTATAAATACCAAAAAGATATAGAAGAGTTATTAAAAGATAGTAACATTAAAACAGAAACCTCCCCAATAACAGAATCATCTCAATCAACAAATCAATCAGCAAAAGGATAATAATTATGAATACGAGTACTGAGGTACTATTTAATCCTATTGGAATTATTAAAACCGAATTTAAGAACACAGTAGGTATTCCTATTCAATTTTGTTTTGGAAGAGATCATGTTGGAGAAGTAGAACTTTATTCGCAATATGTGGATGGGCTAAAAGATTTAAATGACATTCAATATATCTATCTCCTATATCATTTTAACCGCCATAGTGATTACAAACTAATTGTAAAACCCTACATGGATGAAACTCCCAGAGGACTTTTTTCTACGAGAGCACCCAAAAGACCAAACGGTATAGGATTATCAATCGTAGAGATAATTGCTATTGAAAATAATATTATTATATTTAAAGGTGTTGATATGGTTGATAATACTCCTTTGTTAGACATTAAACCTTATGTTCCTAAACTTGACCATGTTGAGAGCAATAAAAATGGATGGTATGATTTTGTTAATAATAATGGTCAGAAAAAAATATCTGATGATAGATTTTAAAATAAAATTATATTTAGGATAGGTTCTTAATACTTAATACTTTACTGAAAACATAATGGAACCTATACCACTTCCTATTCCTAGTAGGGCCAATAAATCATTTTCTTTAAACAAGTTTTTTTCTTGGGCCATGGCCCAAGTAATTGGCAGTGCTACCGAACCAGTGTTACCTAATTCACGAAATGATGAAAATATTTTGTTCTCATCAATTTCCAAACGTTCGGCCAAAAATTTTTGATGTGCCTCTCCCACTTGGTGAGTGATAAATTGCGATGGTGTCTGATTTGTCCAATTTAAATATTTTTTAAGTCTATTCCAGTTATCACTAGCGGGTGATACTCCTGCATGTAAAAGTGCTTCACTATCAGTTTCCATCATCATCTGTTCATTAGATCCACCACCTTGGCATAACTCTTGGGCAGCAGTATTAACAAGTAGTGAACATGCATGTAAAGATGGACCAGTTGTTGAATTATCATAATTATCATTATCATTGGAATCATTGGAATCATTGGAATCATTGGAATCATGGGAAGTAAGTATTGTGGCAAAACAACCTGATCCAATAGTAAGACTTGCGATATGTTTTTTAAAATCACTTTTTTTCAAATCTCCATTTTTAAATCTACCAAGCAAATAGGAGATAGTTCCTTCTATAAGAGGGGCAGAATTTTCAGAGGAGACTATTAAGGCAGATCTAATTTGATTTTTCTCAATAAGATTTGCACTAAATAAAATTGCGTTTAATACACCTAAGCAAGCATTAGATAGATCGAAAAAAGCACATTCTGCTTTTAATTTTAAAGCGGCATGTATTTTAGATGCTGTTGCAGGTTCCAAGTAATCACGGCAAACAGAGGCGTAGATTAGTAGATCAATCTCGTTTTTATAATCAAAATTGCTACTACAATTTTTAGAAGATATTTTTTCAATTAATTTTTTAGCAGTTTTTATGGCCAAAGTTGAAGGTAACTCATTTATCTCTCCCGCTCTACGTTCTACAATTCCTGTCATTAATTCAAGTCGACCAGGGTATAATTTAAAGTGCTCATAAATGGGTGAGAGTCTATTTTCTATCTCTAACGATGTAATAATTTTAGGAGGGAGTTGGTACTCCATTGATAAAATTTTTGTTTTATTAAATGAATATAGCATTTTTTAGATTTAGCTTATATTACATATCTGTGCAAGTTACATTGTCACATTTTCCTATGACATCTTATGGCACCATCTTACCATCTTGAGTTGTTTCAACAGTAAGTCTTTCTATATAGGTTTGTGTAACTTTAGCATCAGCATGATTTAAATAATCACGAACAAATAATAGATCCTTTGTTTTATGATAGAGTAGTGAAGCACAGCCCTTTCTAAAACTATGAGGAGTTAGTCCATACGTTTCTACCTTTGCCTTAATAAAAATTTTCATAATAGAGTTATACATTGTTCTAGGAGTAAGAGGTCTTCCTTTTTTATTACAAAATATGTGTGCACTATCAATAGGGCGAGACTTTAAATACTTATCTAAGAGTCCAAAGATTTGTTTTGGCCTTTGAATAAATAGAGTGTGAACGTATCCACCTTTCCTTGTAAAACGAATAGAATAATTTGAAGTATTAAATGAATCAACCCTGAGTTCTGTTAATTCTGATAATCTTAGTCCTCCATAATATAAAATATTTATAATTAAGCGCTCTTTAGGTCGATAAATATTTTCATCAAGTGCCTTCCAATCTTTTGGAGTTAAAAGTTTTGTAGGAGTTACATCATCATCCTTCAAGCGTATATTATGCAATTTTGATTTAACAGGGTTAGAGGGAAAAAGTTTATTTGTATCTTCATTTGATTGCTTTAAAAATTCATAAAAATTTTTTATTGCTGAAAGATTTCTACGTCTGGAGTTAACTGACAACTTAACAAATTTGTTTAATTGTTCTTTGGTTTTCTCTACAATTTGCTGTTCATCATTAACAATATTATTTTTTTTATTTTTATTAAGTGATGCTTTTAAAAATACGAACATACCTCTTAAAATATTCCATTTTGCTTTATTTTTTTTATTCTTATCTTTATCTTTATCTTGGTCTTTGGCCGCGGCCTCCTCAGTCTTGGATAAGAAATTTTGGTACTTAGTAATGGTACTTGCATTAGCAGCATTTAAGATACGTTTGTGATTTAACTCATACCATTTAACATATTTTTTAAGATCAGAACGATAATTAATTATCGTATATTCAGATTTATTTCCTTCTTTGCAATTGTTAAGAAAACTATCAAGCCATAGTTTGTGTTGTTTTTTCATCTTCATAATCCATTAAAAATGAAATTAATATTATTCATATAATATTAATTATATGAAAAAAATTTCACCTAAGCTATTGAAATAATAAAATTTATTAAAATAATGCCTAAAAAACACTAAAACATTAAAAATGCTATTCTACACATCGTGCATTTGCTATCATTTTTATATTTAAAAAAATTTCCAAAATTAATCATCAAATTAATCATCTAGGTACGAAGATTTTATGTTGGGTTTAAAACAAAGTTTAAAATTAATTCATACATTATTAAATGAGAATGATATCGATCATGCTTTAATTGGTGGTCTAGCACTTGCTACTCTTGGCATTAAACAAATTCAAATGACCTTCGATGAATATTTGGATTTTCTAGATGAATATTGGGAGATTTTTGGTCCAATTCCTCCTAGGAAATACCCATTGCATCTTCCGCGCTCATATCAACGTTAGCATAGATAGCAATCTTAATATTATATTCCAGAGGTGCCTGTCCAATATTAGTTCAAGTGTTTCATTATAAAATACTGAGGTTGCATAGTAAGAATTCCTGCTTCTGAAGTTACTTTGTCCATGGATATTAAAATCTTTTCTCCTTCTTCACGAATACTGCTTAAATTGCCAAATTCTCGCTCGTATAATTGTTTATTTTCTTTTCTATCTCCTAACATCCACGCAACTTGTATAAACATGTTGTGATTTTTTTTCTTGGCCACAAAATCAACCTCCAAATTAGAATTAGAATAAGAAAGATATGTCATGACCTCATATTTTTTTTTCAGAAGTTCCATGAAAATAATATTTTCAAGAATGCGACCTCGTTCAAACTCTTTTCCGTGAACTGCCATTCCCCAATCGTTTAGATAAAATTTATTGTTTGCACGATTGAGGACGTCTTTTTTTCGATAGGAGAATATTTTACATTCATGACAAAAATAAACCATTTTTAGAAAGTGAAAATACTCCTCTATCTTGACTAATCCAACATGATCTTTTTTTGAAAGTTGGTTATTTAGAGTATCCTTTATTGATTTCATAGCAAAAGATTGAGATGAATTTATTCTAATAAACTCGACAATTTTTGCTAGTAGTGCAGGACTTGATGGATTGTATCTTTCGATAATGTCTTTTTGAATCGTAGTGTAGACGATACCTTCGATCAAATTATCGCGTGCATCTTCAGAGACAGCGTAAATAGCTTCAGGACTGGTTGCGCTTCTCATGAATGAAATAAATGTTTTGCTATCTTGAGCATCGAGCTTTTTTGCTTCAGAAAATTCCTTATACGAAAAAGGATAAACCGTTATCGAATAGTAACGCCCTGATAGTTTGGTGGTAGCTTCAGACGCTAAAAGTTTTGAGTTAGAACCTGTGATAATTATCTTTGAGTTGATAGTATGGTCTTCAATCAAGCTAGCAACAATATGATCCCAATTTTCAAGTTCTTGAACTTCATCTATTATTATGTAGCTTTTATATTGTCGATTGATAAGTTTGGTCCAAGCTGTGATTGCTAGAAAGAATTCATTCTCTTTGGTAAAAGATGTTAATTGACGAAGATAAAAATTAAAATAAAGTATATTTTTTGAAGGAATTTCGTGTTTTATCAATCGGTCGATGTATTGCTTTACCAAAACGCTTTTTCCACTTCGTCGTGCCCCGGTAATTACGATCATTCCTGATGTTTGGTCATATTCCTCGATTCGATTAAGATACTCTGAGCGAATTAATCCGAGGGCCTTTGGAAGTGATTTCCAGTAGTTATATTCTTCAAGGACATTAAAGTTCATGCAATAAATCCTAATATAATAATTAGTGCATTAATATAGTGCAATTATATCTAGCATAGATTTTATTACAAGGATTTTTTTTATAGTGTTTTAGCTTTATCAGTAAAATATTTTCAGCAATTATTTACCTTTTAAAGCACCCACTGCACTTCCTAACATCCCGGCCGAAACTTGTATTGCTACCGCGTGTGCA
Organism: Oligoflexia bacterium; assembly: GCA_015232015.1. Lineage (GTDB taxonomy): Bacteria > Bdellovibrionota > Bacteriovoracia > Bacteriovoracales > Bacteriovoracaceae > JADFZW01. Next base: position 7,324 of record JADGAM010000103.1, read on the forward strand.
ATTGCACTCATACCCAATAGTGGTGCAGAAGCAATGACCAAAGTTGTTCCAAGTACACAAGTTCCACCATATAGTGCTGCCTTAACCGCCTTTCTTTTAATTAGATGTTTACTAGCTAAAGTTAATTGTGATTTTGATCTCTTCTTTTTATTAACGGAAGCAATATGCTTCAAATGCATATCACACAGTTCTTCACTGTATCCAACATATTCACAATCATCACACAAACTCATTTTAATCTCCTTCCTTCTTCTTATTATTTCTTCTTATTTATTTTATTTTTATTTATTTTAATCTTCATAAAGAATTTAATTTATTATTCAAGAATTTTTGAATTGCATCTTCCGCGCTCATATCAACGTTAGTAACGTTAGTATAGATAGCAACCTTAAATTTTTTTAGCTCAATTACAGTGGCACTACTTATTTGATTTATAATAACCGCATCTATCTCATTATCAACTAAAAATTGTGCCAGCATAACTCCGTTAGACTGAATAGTTAGAGGATTAGTAATGATCGTATATTTATTGCGATCAAGTTCAACCTTAATGAAGTAATTGGCACTCTCAACACTCTTACTGATGTTCTCAGAAAGGAGTGGATTATTTACGGGAATTGCCAAAACGTTAATTTTATTTGCAGCTAATGTGGCGGTGGCCTTATTAGCAGCACTATTTGATTTAACAATCAAACTTCCATTTTGATAAAGGGTGATAGCATCGGATGCCTGCCCGAAAACCTCTGAAAAGACCTTTATATCCGCTTGCTGTAAATTTAAAATATCTAATTGATTAATATTACCAACGATTACATGGCCCACTTTCTGACTGACAACCCAATTAGATACCTCATGATTTGTCATTCCTCTATAGGGATTTTTAAGAGCAAAAAAATCATTATTGGTAGTATCATATACAATTAAATATGAGGCGTTTGCAAAATTATATGCAACTTTAGAATTCAGATCTGGTCTCATACTCATGATCCCTAATTTAGTATATTTGCTCCTTTGATCCATTACTCCTATATTATTTATTGCAAAATTAGTTATTGCAAATTTTAAATTTTTATTATTTCTTTTGTTTTTTATACTCGTCAAGGATAGCACCTTTATTTTGATACCATCACCAACATGTTTATCCGCCAACACCAAAAGCATATCTGTAACTTTATTAATCGTTTGATTGTTAATCTCTTGAATAATATCTCCTTCTATTAAACCCACTTTCTCTGCAAAGGAGTTTTTTTCTACATCATTAACTAGTACACCAGAGTTTGTTGGTAGGTTATATTGTTCTGCTATTCCTGGAGTTATGGTTAAACAATCGGCCCCCCAAACATTTTGACCTACAATACTGTTAACATATGCAACCGTAGCAGCTCCTGCCTGTGTACTAGTATGACATTTATTACAAACGCCTCTAAAGGGATGCCTCAACTTAGCATCAGGAGCAATCGGACGAGCGCGTATCTTGGGAAAGGTATCACCTCCAGCAATATAATGGCATTTGAGACAGTCATGTCCATAATTAGAGTGGATCATGGTATCTCCTATTCTTATAGGAATTCCAGTTCCGCTGGCCACCCTATCAAAATTTCCTTGAGTTTTAATTTTAGTTTGAGTTTGAAGGTTACTATCGTTGTATCGTAGTATTAAGTAGGTTAGAGAAATAAATATTGTAATTATAAGACATACAAATACAACTTTTTTAGTACCTCTAGTAGCTTGAAAATCTCGAATACCTCGAATTAGACGTTCTTTGAAGATTACCCACTTCTCCTCTTCACTCTGAAAACCGTTTGCCTCTGGTAGATCAAAAAGTGGTTGTATACGAAGTCCAATCCAATTACCGGTCAAACAACAAACTATCCATAACCAACCATGAAGGCTACCGGAGGCCACGCCACTAAAGAATGCGCCAATATTGCAACCGTATGCCAGACGTGCTCCATAACCGAGTAATATACCACCAATAATAGAAGCAATAAGATGGAGTCGTGGCACTCGCCATGATGGCATTTGCAACCTATTTGCAAGACCAGCGGCCAACATAGCTCCTAGTATGATTCCAAAATTCATCACTGAGGTGACATCAGAAAGTACACTGCTCGCAAGTGCCTGCTGCTGTGACGGCGTTGACCACGATGTCCATTGATATACATCAACACCTGCTACTTGTAGTATCTTTGCTCCCCAAAGAGCAAATGCAGAACTTACTCCCCAAGGACGCCCAGAAAGATAGAGAGTTAAAAAGTTCAAGATTGATAGAGCGATGGCCCCAAAGATTAAGGGCCAAGGACCGAGCAAAGTGAAGCGTGATTTTGGATTCTCGTCATCGAATTGGAAGGTGGATTCAAGAGCTCCATGTTGGTCACGCTCAATTTTTGCAACAACCACCCAAATAATTGCAAAGATCACTAGATTAATAACAAGTGCCTTATGTGGGCCAAACAAGTTGATCATTGAAAGAGCAGATGGACTTGGGAGTGATGAATGCCAAAAGTTTAAATGTGTTGTTCCTATTAACGACCCAACAATAAAAAATGCAAGAGTCACAAACATGCGAATGTTGCCACCACCAACAGAAAATAGTGTGCCAGAGGCACAGCCACCCCCTAATTGCATTCCAATACCAAAGAGAAAAGCTCCAATAATAACAGAGAAGTCGGCAGGTGCCACATTACCAAACACAGGGCGACCAAAGAGAGTGCCAGTTGCAAGAATTGGAAAGAAAAGCATGGAAGTTAATGCCAACATTATAAGTTGAGCACGAACGCCAACACTACGTTTATTTGTTAGCAACATACGAAAGGAATAGGTGAAACCAAAGCTGGCCTGATAGAGAGAGAGGCCCAGCAATGTGCCTGTTAGAAAAAGCAAGGCAATCCTACTAGATACTGTTAGATTTATAACAATTGTAAATATAGTAACAAGTGCTAATGCCACCATAAGCACGCCATAGTGTGGTCTATTGAAGTACATATTCTAAGGCCTTTTCAATATGTACTTGTATACAATCAATCAGTAAAACATTCACCATATCTTGATTAACCGCCAAAGGTAATTCCGTACATCCCAAAATTACTGCATCAACATTTTGATCAGCAAAATTATTAATACAGTTCTTAAGTTTTTGAACAGATTCTTTTTTGAAAACATCATTTATTAATTCTTGATAAATTATTCTATCCACTTCATATCCACTGATCTCTGGTGGAACAACTACTTCTGTATTTGTGTTATGAATATTTAATATGTTTTTAAAAAAGCTTCCATACATAACTCTTTTTGTGCCCATAAGACCTACCTTAGAAATTTTTTTCTTAAGCAGATAATCTGCAATCACCTCTACTATATTTAATAGAGGAATATTTATGTGCTTTTGAACAACACCTGCCATCATGTTTGTAGTATTTGAGCAGATTAGAATAACTTCCGCCCCTGCTTTTTCTAAAGTAATTGCATGATCAACAAGAATTCTTGACTCTTTTTCATTATCATGTGCCAGTTGGCATGGGAGAATATCATTAAAATTAAGACTGGAAAGAATAATTTTAGCAGAAGTATTTCCCTTAAATAATCTATTAACACTAAGATTTATTCTTCTATAATACTCTTGTGTTGATACCCAACTTACTCCACCAATTAATCCAATTGTTTTCATAATTCTTCATTCTTCATTCTTCATTCTTCATTTTTCAGTAAGAATATTTAATATTTTACTTGTTATGATTTAATTAATTATAATTATATGTTCGTTTTAATTTTTTACGAAGTTCATGCCTACTAATTGCAGATTCTATAAGTCGATCCATTAGAAGTGAAGGTTCAACTCCATGATACTTCCATAGCTGTGCATATTGAGAAACATTAGTAAGACCAGGAATGGTATTAGTTTCATTGAAATAATATTTCCCATCATCTTTAGAAAGAAAAAAATCTATTCTGGCCAAACCGTGAATTTGAAGGACTTTAAATATTTTTTTACAAAGATCTTTTCCCTCTTCTATTTTTGTTCTTGGCAAATTAACTGGAATATTACTTTGAGAAAAATTTTCATTTTGATATTTTACACCATAACTGTAAAAGCACCCTCCATAGTTAATCTCACCTGCATCTGAAATATCTGCATCGTAAGTTCCTAATGCCGCAAATTGTATTTCTCTTGCGTTCATTGATTTTTCTACTATTACTTTTTCATCAAACAAAAACGCATGTCCTATTGCTGTTTTTAAGGCGGAAACGTCTCTTACAATAGATATTCCCACCGAGCTTCCTAAACTTACTGGTTTAATAAATAAGGGGAATTTAAATTCCTTTTCGATTTTTTCTATTATCTCAAGATGATTTCTACTCCATTCATGTTGACGAAATGTTATATAGGGAACAATAGGTATTCCTATAGAACGAACCAATTCTTTGGCCACTACTTTATCCATACAAATTGCTGAAGAGAGATTGTCTGCTCCTACGTATGGAACTGCACTCATTTCTAGTAAACCCTGTAATTGTCCATCTTCACCATAAGTACCATGTAAAATTGGAAAGACTACTGTTTCATTGTCGCTAATTCTTGTTGTAGTTCTTTCTATAGTTCTTTCTGTAGTTCTTTCTGCAGTTCTTATTCTAGGAAGTAAGGATCTAGCAAATTTTTCTTCCATGCAAGTATCTTTATCGCTATCTGCATATTCAATTGTTAGAGAGTTTATTTCTTCTTCTCCTTCAATTTTTTTTAATATTCTACTAGTATTTTGAGGTACCCATTCACCGCTATGATTTATTCCAATAGCATATATATTATATTTTTCAGAAGATAGATTTTTTAAAACGAAGGCCGCACTTTTTAAACTCACTTCATGCTCCGTTGAACGACCACCATATAAAACTACAACATTTTTTTTATTCATCAAAATTTTCCCCATTTTTTTTCCAAAATTTATTAATAACATCATCAAATGTTTTTCTATCAAGATCAAGACACTTAAGTACTTCCTTAATATTTTTTGGAACAGATGAGACCTCTTCTGATAGAAGAAATTCACGACCTTGATCTAGGGAAATGTCTTTACTTAATAACATATTGCTAATTACAATCTGTTTTTCACTGTATCCATGTTTACAATACTCTTGATAACAAAGAGTGGGATTTAACATGCAATCACAGTGAAAAAATTGACCATTTGGATACCTCCAATCAAATTCTTTGTTTAAAACTTTTTGGATATCATCATATTGCCACTCTAAAAGATCCGGAAGATCAATAGTTAAAATACTCTTGTCTTTCCAGGTTTGCAGATGGTTTAGTTTGTAATGACGATCTAGTTCTTCTTGAGTGATATTAAATTCGCATGCAATATTGCTTATTCGATCATTAAATTCATCTTCGCTCTTACAAAAATAATTAAAATATTTTGAGTCCATTCGATTAAGATCGATCTTAGAGGAGATTCCTCGAATGATAATCTTGATTCCAAAATCACTAGCAAATTTTGCTAAAGTGTAATGATGTCCTTTATGGCAAGGTGAACAGAACTCACCATATTTAACAAAAAATCCTTGGGCCAATTTTCTAAAGTAATTACTATCCATACTATAGGTTATAAAATCAATACCCAGTTTAGAAGTAGCATCTCGCATATTATGTCTAGCTTCCTCCGTTTGAAAAATGCTACTGAAATTTACAGCTAGCGGATTTAATCCTAATATTTTTTTTACATAATAAAGTATAAATGTGCTGTCTCTACCTCCAGTGATTCCAATTAAACAATCGTACTGGTTATTAATACCGGCCATCTTATCTGGCCTATTCGCGCCAGAGGTGGCCATGGCTTTAATGTCCGTAATTGTTAATCCTCTATTGTCATTGGGAATAAAGTCCTCCCCAACAGTGACATCCTTTCTTTTTTCTTTAGGGGCACAATATGAACAACTGCTTTTGTCCGAGGTTAATTGGACCGCATGCTCTGGCATCAAGCAATTGCTACATCTATTATCTAAAGAAAAATTGCCACAGCTGTCGCTACACGATTGAAAAATATTCCTATTCATTATCATAAGAGATCACTCCTCTATTTGATTTGATGTAATTTTGTAATAATTATTTTTAAAACCTCAACTTCTTACGACAGTATTTGCACTGCCGTTCATGAATGAGATATTTAAAGTTTAAGGAACACAATATTTCAAGATAAATATTGCAATTGCACATTTCTTTGAATGGTGATTGCATTTTTAATTAAGCTTTTTATGTGCCATTTCTGCTATTGAGGAGCACGAAGGACAACACCATACCTCTTTTTTTGAAAAAAATACTACTATACCAAATGGAAGTAAGACTAAACTTAGTATTGCCTCTACTGGTAAGGCGATTAAAAAAAGAAAACCTATTGCAATCAATGCGGCCCCGTGAGGCCTATTATATTTATCAACTCTTATTATTCCCATGTTGTCACCGCAATGAGTACACTTAGCTATTTTGCTCACCTTACTTTCCTAGATTTTAAAATTTTTATTTATTAACTTTATTATTAACAAAGTAGGAGCAAACTTTATGCCAAAAGAAAAAAGAAAGAAAAAAAGATATTTCTCTCTGATATCTTTTTTTTCGTTCAAAAAATGATTGCAATGAATGATTGCAAAAGCTTTTGCGTTAGCAATAAAACATTGCATTTTTGATTTTTTATTTTTACCATGACTTCTACAAAAACAAAAAATAAACAATTTTAAAACTAAAAAACTACATTCGTGTTTTCTATTACGTATTTGCTATTTATGCTATTTATAGGTAGGGGATCAATGGATTATCATAAAAATCATTCGGAGGCGATATTAGACAGCATAACTGAAGGTGTATTTACCGTTGATTTAGATTGGAATATCACTTTTTTTAATCAAGCAGCAGAAAGGATAACTGGATTTAAAAAAGAAGAGGCCTTAAATAGCAAATGCTATGAAATATTCAAGACCAACGTTTGTGAATCTTGTTGTTTCTTACGAGAGACCATGTCGCTTGGTAAAAACATTTTAAATAGAAGAATTAACATTACCAATAATAATGGGGAAATTATTCCTATTTCAGTTAATACTTCAACTTTAACTGATAAAAATAAAAAGTTAATTGGAGGGATTGAAACTTTTCGTGACTGTTGCGATATCGAACTATTACAAAAGCAGCTTAAACAATCATACACTTTTCACGACATCATTGGGAAGAGTCCTAAAACAAAAGAAATTTTATCTATACTTCCTGATGTGGCCCAGAGTAATAGTACCGTTCTCATTCAGGGTCCCAGTGGTTCTGGTAAGGAGGTTTTTGCTAAGGCCATTCATACTCTCAGCAAGCGAAATAAGAATCCCTTTATAGCAATAAATTGCGGAGCAATTCCTCACAATCTTTTAGAATCAGAATTTTTTGGCCACAGCTGTCGCTACACGAT
>JADGAM010000104.1:0-9662 GCA_015232015.1 Oligoflexia bacterium
CATCCTGATTTCAGCAGCATCTGGTGAATTTGATTTGTATGATAAATTCATTAGTAAAAAGATAGCAGAGGAAGATTATAACAAGTATTCTGAAAAAATTAGAAACAAATTTCCTCTATATGAATTTTTATTTTCTTCTATGATCAATGATGCAAAACTTGAATTGCATCAAAAAAATTCTATAAGGCAAGCAAATGATGATTATTTTTTGCTTTTCTTTGAGATAGAAAAGGGCATTAACGAAATATTTAAAAAATATAATAATTTAACCGACGAAATAGTGGCCAACGTTTTCACTGAACAAATTTTTTTGAAAGAAAAGCGTGAATATAATATTTTTTATTTAGATCTAAAGGAAGAACTTCTTCATTCTAAAGTAAAAAGGTATTTCCTCTCTTTAAGACTTCCAGCTAAATTTTCAGAAGGTTCAGTTCTTTCCGTATTTTCAGATATTATTCTTAAAATAAAAGTATATGCGGCAGGTTCCACTGAAAAAAATATTTACCTTAATGAAACTAGCGATTTTTTTAAGAGATCTTTTAATTTATAACTTTAGAGAGGACTGCCCGCAACCTACATTTATCAGACATCAGAGCTGCCAAGGAGAGGGACTTCCCATCTATTGGGAGTATTATTCTTATGTTGATCAACAGGAAGCATCAATTGTGTGCACTGTTGGGGCATACTTCTAGAACCCCAACATTGAAAACAATAATAAACCTACATAAAAAATAATAGACCATGATTTCCAGAAAAATATTTTATGCAACGTTGGGGTTCTTCAATTAGAGGATATGCATATCCCTCTTCGATTAAAATAATTTTTTCAATTTTTTTTAAATATGCTTTTTCTATTTCAAATGCTTCAATAGGTATTATCTATAAAAGACAGAAGTGTAGGTTTGAATAACTAAAAGAGAGCATTCTTTGCTCTACAACTAATTTTTTATAATAAAATACGGGTTTAATGATTCTGTTTCTCCGAAGTGTAATATTACAACTTGACATGCATAATTATACGATCGTATAATTATACATGCGTGTAACCACTAATTTAAAAAGATTTGCCAATGACTAGAAAATCAACCAATACGGACGATAAATTATTAGAGCATGGATATAAACTTCTGATTAAAAATGGTGCTTCTAAGTTAAGTATAAGAGAGGTCTGTAATGCAGCAGAAGTTAATCTGGGTATGTTTAATTACCATTTTGGAAGTAAGAACAAATTCATCGAGCAAATTCTTACCAATATATATGAGGAATTTTTTTCAAATTTTCAATTATTAGAAACAGAATCAACGTTAGGTACACTGGAGCTTCAACTGACTTTAATGGCAAAGTTTGCAAGGGATAACAGGCATTTAATATTGATTATTCTAAATGATATTTTGAATGGAGAAAAAATCGTGCAAGATTTTGCTAAAAGTAAAATGCGAAAACATTTTATTGTTTTAGTAAAAACACTGAAATCATGCCAAAAATCGGGTGAAATTATCAATATCCCTCTTCCATTACTGATCACTCATATTGCTGGCTCCATCGGACTATCTACTCTCATACCAGAAGTTTTATCGAATATGAAAATCAATGCCATCTTTAAGTTAGGTATCAGTGCTGTAACAAAAACTTTGATGACAGATAAGGCGATTGAACAACGAGTAAAAATTACTCTTCAAGGTATCATAAGGATAAATGAATGAAAAATATTTCACTTTATTTTATTAGAAGGCCTATTTTAGTTAATGTTATATTGGTGTTGACTTTTATGTTGGGTGGATACTTTGCTTACAAAGTCCCCAAAGAAGCATTTCCTGTAGTATCTATAAATCAAATCGTAATAGTTACTAAATATCCAGGTGCTTCAGCAAAGGATGTTGAGCTGAATGTTACCGCAAAAATTGAGGAAAAAATCGATAAAATTGGCAACATTAAGGAGTATCGATCAAGTTCAAATGAGAGTCTCTCTAATATAATTATTTTTGCCGATGACGATCTAAATGATCTTCAATTTAATAACTTGTTATCTGATGTTCGAGCAGAGGTAGATAAGATAGATGATTTTCCATCAGATATTGAAGGCCAACCAGTAATTACAAGCGTAACTACCGAAGATCGTCCAATAATAGAGATAGCTTTTTCAGGTGAATACAACCATTTAAAAACGACTCTACATAAAATAGAAAATGATTTGCGTAAAATTTCAGGTATATCAAACGTGACCTTAGTCGGATTGCCTGATGAAGAAATTCACATAGAGGTGGATGCAAATAAGGCACAAAATAAGGAAATCGATTTAAATTCAATATACCTTGCAATTAATTCAAGAAATCAGGTTGGGACAGGAGGAACTCTCGAATCATTTATATCACAAAAAAAAATTGTATCTTTTAATAAATATGAGAAAGCTGAAGATGTCCTAAATACTGTGATTAGAATGTCTCCTGATGGCCAAGGAGTTTTTTTAAAAGATATTGCAAGTATCTCATATGTGCCCAAAGAAGATAAACTAATCGTTAGGAATAATGGAAACAGGGGGGCATCAATTCTTATTGCAATAAGGGGTGGTGTTGATCAATTAAAAATTTCAGATAAGGTTAAACAATATTTAAAAAATATACACATGCCAAATGAAATCACTTACAAAATAAATAATGATCTTTCAAATAATGCCAGAAGCAAATTCTCACTTCTTAAAAATAATGGGATCATGGGATTTGTTCTTGTTTTACTTCTTCTCTTTTATTTTTTAAACGGCAAATCTGCTTTTTGGACGGCATTTGGGATTCCTTATACAATTTTAGGCAGTATGATCATATTTGTTCCGATGGGAATGACTTTAAGTTCTGTTTCAATAGGTGCATTTGTAATTATCCTCGGAATGATTGTAGATGATGCTACTGTAATTAGTGAACGTTATAATGTAAATATTGAAGCTGGACAATCACCTGAAGAAGCTGCCAGCAATGCTGTCGAAAGACTTTGGAAGCCAATTTTAGCAGCATCGTTAACAACAATAGTTGCATTTATGCCATTATTGTCTCTTGGTGGCCTACCTGGAAAGTTTATATGGCAAATGCCCGTTGTGGTTATTATTGCATTATTTATTTCCTTAATTGAAAGCTATTTATTACTTCCAGCACATTTGGCCCATGGTAAAGTTAAAAAAGAAAAGTCTAACAAAAATCGCATTATTATTATGGGAGAAAAATTTTATGCAAATCTACTGCATAAATCGATTAACTATCGTTACTTTGTAATATTATTTTTCTTTATAATTTTTGCTGTTAGCGTATTTGTTGGTGTAACTAAAGTTCGAAAAGATTCTTTTCCACAAGAAGCTTCAGAGGGATTCACGATCAAAGCAACATTAAAAAAAGGATTTGCGCTAGAAAAAGCTGAAGAAGTAATAAATGATTTAGAAAAAAGTATTCTGGGTTTAGGGAAAAATGAACTGGTAGGATACACGGCCAGAATTGGTACTCATAGTTTAAGTTCGCTTACAAATAATGGAACTGAAGAGCATCTCATTGCGTTTCTTGTTTATTTGACACCATATAGTGATAGGAATAGAACGGCCCTAGCGATTATCGATGATTTAAAAAATCGCCACCAAAATGTTTATAGTAATACAGGTTTCGAACTTGAATTTGATTTAATGAGAATTGGTCCTCCACTAGGAGAACCAATCGAAATCATAATTTCTTCAAACAATGATGATGATCGAATGGCATCTTCAAACAAGGTTGTAGATTTTCTTAGAAATATTTCCGGAGTGTCTGAGGTGAAAGATGATCAAATCCAAGGAAAAGATGAAATTAATTTAAAACTAAATTATCGAAAAGTGGCACAGGCAGGATTAACACCTATGGATATTATTCGCACGCTTCGTATCGCTTTTGATGGACAAATTGTAACAGACTATTCTTCGATAAATAATTCATATGACTTTAGATTAAGATTAAATAAAAAATTCCGTGGTGATTTTGATTTTATTTCAAAACTTCCCATCGCAAATAAAAGAGGTCAATTAATCAAATTAAATACGATGATTGATAATGAAGAAAGACCATCATTATCAGAAGTAAAGCATTACAATGGGACTCGTTCGACATCTGTTACAGGCAATATCAATCCTCAGAAAATTACTGCTGTGGAAATATTAAAATACTTTAACGATAAATTTATAAAAAATAAAAGTGTTAAATATACTATAAGTGGCCGTCCTGTTGAAGAAGCAAAGATTTTTTCTGGATTAAAAATCGCAGCAATAATGGCGATTATTGGTATTTATTTGATTTTAACTTTAATATTTAATTCATACTTTAAACCATTTCTAGTTTTAACTGTTGTTCCCTTTGGCGTCGTTGGAGTTTTCTTAGCATTTTGGGCCCATGATCTCTCGATTTCTATGTTCGCAGGAATTGGGTTAATAGGTTTATCAGGAATTGTTGTCAACAATGCAATAGTTCTCATTGACTACATCGATGAACTATTAAAAAAGAATAGCGCATTCTCTCAAGAGATACTTGTTCAAGGGGCCCAAGAAAGATTTCGACCGATTTTATTAACAACAATAACTACAATTTTAGGAATTGCTCCTACTGGATATGCTATTGGTGGATATGATTCTTTGTTATCACCATTATCCTTGGCAATACTTTATGGTCTTTTGTTTGGAACGGCCGTAGTATTAATATTTATTCCTAATTTGTATGCCATAAGTAATGATTTACAAAAATTTATTAACTCAATAAAAAAAAGATCGGCCAAAGTAGTCACTTCAATCATAATCCTAGCGATCACATTCAATGTAAATGTCCAAGATACTCATGCTGAAGAGAAATTAACTATCAAAAAAATTTACAATCTAATTCAAAATACTAGTGAGACAAAAATTCAAAATGAATCAGTAAAACAATCAGAATTTGCAGTGAATTCTATTGATGGTTTGCTTGACTCTAAACTCAGTTCAAAATTATTTGTCTATTCGTCAGAAAATTATCCCCAGCCACCGATTTCATTTGATTCCAAAAAAGAAGGTTATGGATTAAGTCTAGATTATGAAAAGCTAACCTCTTATGGTTTTAGAATTGGTGCAGGCATTGGTATTGAAGAGAAGAATTCAGCAACAATTCCTGCTAACAATCAATTTAGTCTTGATGCCATGGATAGCGTATATAGGTTTTCTTTGGCCGTTCCGTTGTATAGAAACTTTGGAAGTGCAGAATATCATATAAGTAGGGACGCAGCTCTTTCTAAAAATAAAGTTCAAACACTTCAGAGTCGTTCTTTACAAGAGAAGCAAATTTACGAAGCAATAAAATCTTTCTGGACTATTATCAAACTAAAAGATGAAATAGAAATTGCGAAAAGTTCACTTGATCGATTTGTCGATTTACATAAATTAAATATCTCAAAGAGAAATTCATCAATAATAAGTAATTCTGAATTTTTGCTTTCAGAGGTTGAAATAATCAGCAGAGAGAATTTACTAAAACATTTAAAATCTGAAGTTCAGAGCGAAAAAATTAATCTGCAAAAGATACTGGAGTTAGATGAACAATGTTATATAGAAAAAGAGAAAATGAAATCATCTAATGGCATTCTTCAACTTTCTAATTTATCAATTGAATCGATGATAGGAAAAGGAATTACTTATGGGCAATTAGAGGCCAGCGAGGAGTTGTTTAAGAATCTTCAGATTTTAGAAAAGGAAAAAGCTAAATCAAATGTTGATTTTTTTGTTTCCTTTAAAAGTTTTGGAAGAGGCGATAACATCAACAAATCAATCAGTGAAAATACCCAAGAAAAACATGAAGTTTATGCAGGAATAAGTTGGGATTTTGATCTGGAAAACAAAGCTCATGTTAATGATGTTGCAAGTGCAGTAAGCAGAGAGCGACAAGCAACATTTCGCAAATATCAAACTAGATTTCAACTGATATCTCTATTTAAAACACTAAAAGAAAAGATGTTAACAAATGTTGAACAGATTAAACTGCTGAATAAAATTACCAACAAACAATTTAAAATATTAGCAGAGGAAAAGAACCGCTTTAAAAATGGACTAATTACTACGCTTGATTATATTAAATTACAAGAGGCTTATGAGCGAAGCATCTTGCAGATTATTTCATTGGAATATCATAACGAGATTACTGCATTGAATTTGTATTTTTCTCTAGGAAATATCGATGACTATTTAAAAGAGTATTTATTTTAAACCCGACAGAGCTAAAAAAACAATAGATAAATAAAAATGTATATCTCCCCACGGGTGCCTGGTTAATTCAAGTACAGTTAATCTACCACTTCCATGAGGCAATCTGTGATGAAGAAGAAAACCTGTCGAAGCGAGTAAAACAAGAAATTCTTTTGCTGAACGCTTATATTTTATCTTTGATCTTTTCTAGTGATTGAATAATTTTACGAAAAGACTGTCCTTGAAAATCCTTTTTGGTGTTAATAATAAAATCTGTGATATTCCATTGTGGATTGTCTATCATATAATCAACAAGACTATGTGAGATCATAAACAATGCGGATAAAGGAATAATTCTTGATCCACTAATCTTTTTTGGAAATCCATTACCTTTAGGGTCTTCGTGATGTTGTTCCACTATTAAGTGAACATCATCTGGAAAACCATCAATCTCTCGTAAAATGGTTGCAATTTTTGTTGGATGAGCGAGATATATAGTTAAATCTTTAGCGGAAAGACCTTTTTCTTGGGCCTCACTTTCTGTTTTGATAGCTGCCAATTCTGGTTTTTCTGAAAGTCCTACATCATGAAAATAGCAAGCATAAACCAATTTCTCAATAGTACGCTCTGTCCTCCAATCTATCTGTGATGCTATAGCAGTACAAATATTAATTAGATTTCCTACATGAGATACATAATATTCCGATTTATTACGATTGATTTTTAACATTTTTAGCATTTTGCATATTTCTGGACTTTTCAGGGCGGTTTTAACAATCGCATCTAAAGTATTTTTAACCTCTACAATTTGTTCTTCACCTAACTTAAATGGAGCACCTATTGAAGTGCTTATGATATCATTGTCGTTAATTAATCTAAATTCATCAGCAAGGGTTAGCTCTTCTTCATTTTTGTCTTTTTCTTTAGAATGAGGAGGTTGATTTGCTTCGATATTTGAGTCAGAGTTAATAACTGCTTCAGTATCAACAGTTGATACCTCTTGAGGGGACTTTGCAATAGTTTCGTCTGTATTTACCGCTGGATTAAACTCATTTTCCGTAGAGATATCAACGTTTTCTTTATCTACATCTACATCTACATCTACATCTATATCTATTGTATTCTTTTTTATAATCCATCTAGATGTTTTTAATTTAAGATACAGATGAGTTATTCCCCTATCATAATACTTGTTTAAATCATCAGGGAAAAATCTATCCCCAATTGATAGAACTTGTAGATAACGTGTTTTGAGTTTTATATAAACTGGAAAGGAAAGTATTTTGAAACGCATAAGCGTTTTTAAAGATATTGGAGAGTATTCAGACTCAATAAATGTGTCATCCTTTGTAAAATTCTTTTTAATAAAGTCACCGATTTCTGAAAGAACGATTTTATTTTTAACAATAGTTGCAATATTTGAATTCAATATTTCTTTTAAGTTTTCATCATTTTCATTGTAATCTCCAACAATAATTAGTGCAGAATTAATAAACCCACATTCCATTTTTTTTGTTTTAAAATGTTGATTGATTTTTTGTAGTATTTCATTGTCACTTGTTGAAGAAAGAATAATTAAATGGAAAACATCATTAACAAGATTTTTTAGTAACTCCTCCCAGATAGACACCATTACAACTTCAAAGTTAAAGGCGATCTCTATAGCGTATAAGAGATTATTATCAAAATTGTTATCAAAAAGAATTATGGCCTTGGTTTTTTGCTCGCTCATTAATTTTTAAATAACTTCTTTAAATTGATACCATCTCTCTCCCATAAATTCTGTTGTTCCAAGATATTTAAATTTACATCCTGGAGGGAAAAGTACTTCTTCTTCAATTTCTACAGCTTGCATTTTAGAAATTAAAGATTGATCAACCAACGAATTTAAACTTCTACCATTTTTATTTTCTAAAATAATTATATTATATTTAAGCACCTTACTAGCTCCTTGAGTAGTTTTAGATGTTGAAACGAAAGCATTATCAGTTACAACATCTCCAATTGCTAATTCACTGGCCGTCTTTCCGCCTAGTAAATAGTCACTACCTCTATAAACAGGATTGGAGATTTTAGAAACCGGTAATTTCTTTAAACCAGAAATCAAACCCATTATTTTTTTTAAAGTGATATTAGTAGTTACACCTTTTCTTAAATCTCCATTTATCTTCATACTACCAATCATGTAATCTGTAATAGATTCTTTTTCTTCTTGTAATAAAGGTTTTCCTATGGCCAAAACATCATTACTAAATTCATAAATTTCTTTAGGGATTAATATTGGTTTTTCCAAACATTGTTCTTGTTCTATTTTCTTAGCTTCATTTGCTAGTTCTTTAAATTTTTCGAGTAGCTCGCTGTAGCTAGTAGGAGAATCTTTATATTTGCATAGTAAATTTTTTTTATTTAAATCTGCAATTACTTTTCCTAATACAGCAGGATAAATATAAACTCCGTACACTAATCTAACCCCTGACTCTTCTAAATCTTTTCTAAAGCTGATATATGTATTACTTGTTAAGGACTTTGTCGATTTCTCAATAAGACTTAATACTTTTTTATATTTACCAGAAAATAAAAAAAATGTTTTATCTATTTTTTTATTGTAACTTTCTATGCAATCAGATCTAATCTCTGCTGAATATGACATCAGAATAAAAACAGATAAAGACACACATACCAAATTGGTAACTTTATTAAAAAAATAATTAAAATTCATATTTGAGCTCATTTGTTCTTTCCTTTAAAGAGATATGGTCCAAAAGAAATTATTTCAGATGCAAAATCATATTTCAAATCATAGCATCCACTCTTATCATTTTCAATATGTCCAAATTTAATTCTACGGGAATTTCCTTTTGGAAACTATGTTTCCCGAGCGATATACTCTAGCTATTGATAAATTGTGGTGATCCAAAAAAAGTATTTGTTGAATATCGATGTACATATTGCGGAAAAGATAGTCGTATTATTGGATTCAATTATAAGAGTAGTCTTTGTTTGAAGTGTGGAGCAATTAGGGCATATGATTTTGTAGAAGAAGTTATGGCCAAACTTCACTATGGAGCTGTTTATCGGCATCTAACTTTAACCATATCCGAGCAATTACGGTCACTTTTTTATAAAAATCGTCATAGCAAAGATTTGTATAATCGATTTTATAAAATTGGTTGGGAATGCTTATGTAATAGAAATATTTGAAAAAATCTTTTTAATAATGATTTGACTAAAAATTCCTAGAATCTTTTTTTGACTTTCTCATTGTAGGCTTTGCCAACATGGCTTTTTTGTTATGATATGATTTTTTTTTGCAGGCGAGAGTTTTTGTGTTCTTTTGAAGGTGTACAAATAATGTTTAAAGAAATCATATTCTTGCTGATCCGAGATTTACTTTATTTTCTTTTAAGCAACTAAAAGTATTTTATATGATCCGCAATCAAAACGAATATCAATCTCT
>JADGAM010000104.1:9684-14613 GCA_015232015.1 Oligoflexia bacterium
GTTAATTCAGGTTTTAATGATCCTCTTTCTCCGTTAGACTCTTTTGTTAATTTAATAAAACCAGTTTTGGCCAAAATTTGACAATCTTTTAAAACACTTGAAAAACTTCGATCCATCAATTTAGATAAATGATAAATTGATTGCGGTTTTTTTTCATTAATTATGACCAAAATTTCTATTCGAGTTGTTGTCATAAATTTTCTATAGGCGTTCGGATTTTCAAAGCGAATAATCCCATCATCAACCGATAATTTTTTTGACTTAATATTTTTTTTAATATCATGAAAAAATTCATCCATATTTTGAAATACAATTTTAAGTTTTTTCTTATTCATTTATAATTCTCCTAACTTCTTCTCTAAAGCAATCAATTGCTTCCTCGTAAGAAGTTATATTTAAAGATTCTCTAATACCATGATCTTGAGGAAGTCCAGAATGTATATGAAAACCAAATGGCTCGTGGTTGTCAATCAATAATACTACTTTCCCAATAGTTAGATCTATTAATGCTAAACTTACCTTTACATTTTCAGGAAATTTCTGGTCATTCTCAACTTCATATACGCGAATTTTAATTTTATATAGACCATTGGCCACAATTATATCATTTTTGATAAGAATTTTTGCATCCATAAATAATATACTATATCTAAGATATATCTTTGTCAAGATATATCTTGTCAGAGGTATATCTATCTACAATTAAGGATTAATTTTTATTTCTAGTTTAAAATAGTTTTATATTAAGGTTTCAATTGAACGGAGATTTATATATGGCCGATTGCTCATCACTAAGCGAATGCCCATTCGTTCATTCATATCTAGAATGATTAATTTTTTCATTTATAAAAGGTAACAACTTAACTAAATAAGTTGTTACCAATATAGATATCGCAGATAGAGCAACTGTTACTGAATAAAAATCATAATCAATTACTTTCATTGAAATACCAAGCGTAGCAATCACAAAAGAAAATTCCCCTATAGGTATAGATAAAACACCTATGGCCACAGCGTTTTTACTATCTTCTTTGGTCAATAAGGATGCTAATGAGGTAGTGATTCCTTTTATGAAAATCATAAACAAAGATAATATTATAATAAGGCCAATGTTCTCCCAAAGCACTTTGGGATTGATTAACATTCCAACAGAAACAAAGAATATAGCAATAAATAAATCGCGAATAGGTATTAACATATTTTTAATTATCTTTGACTCTGTTGTCTCTGAAAGAAGCATGCCTGCAACAAATGCTCCTAGCGCTGGAGATAATCCTGCTTTTGCAGACATCATTGCAATTAACATACAAAATCCGATGGATAATATTAAGGTTGTTTCTTTTGTAAGGAGGTGCTGTCCTCTTGATAACAATTTTGGAAGTATAAATGCAGTAATGACAACAAACAAAACAAATCCAATTTTTTTGAACAATGAAAACAATAGCGCATAACCTGATAATGTTTGGGAAGTTGCTAAAGAGCTTATCAAGAGGATAATTATAAGCACCAATAAATCTTCAAAAATCATTATTCCCATTATCACGGAGGCAAAAGATTCATTAGTTTGCTCCGTTTCCTCAAGACAACGGGCCACTACAATAGTTGATGTTATACTTAACATAACACCAACAAAAAAACCAATTATTGGTTGCCATTTAAAAAAATAACCGAGTATTGGACCAAGTGAAAACATCGTTAGATTTTTTATTAATCCAATAATTATTACCTTTGGTCCAACATTCCATAACTTTTTCAATGTAAAACTAAAACCAAGAGTAAAGAGAAGAAATATTACTCCAAACTCGGCCCATATTTCAACGGATGCAGTTTCTGTAACAGTCGGGATAAAAGGAAAGTGAGGGCCAACAAAAAAACCGGCCAATAAATATCCAAGTACTAAGGGTTGTTTTAAAAATTTACAAAGCAGCATTGCTAAAGAGGCCACAATCATTATTAAAGCTAGATCAAAAATAAACGGAGATGAATTGAGCATATATAGTTACCAATTTAATTTGGACAGATTAAAAATATTTCTATCTAAATATAAATTTTAACTTCTTTTTTCTCCATAAACTGTAATGCTAAATATTCCAACTTCATTCTTTTTAAATTCTATCATTTCTTCTGAAGATAAAAATGTTTGTAACATATCATCTGGAATTGAGATATTTCTCCTCTTTGCAACTTTTATATTAACAAAACCAGTTTCTTTAATAATTCTTAAATAATCTTCTTCCAGCAAAGCACCAGCAACACATCCAGTATAGGCCTCAGCTGCTGATTTAATATAATTAGGCAATTCAGCTGTGGTTACGATATCTGAAATACTGAAGTGTCCTCCATTTTTCATTACTCGATAAATTTCAGCAAACGCTTTTACTTTATCTGGAACCAAATTTAAAACACAATTACTTATAACCACGTTCGCAACATTATCATCAATTGGAAGTTTTTCTATTTCACCAAATAGAAATTCCACATTCAAATAACCCATTTTTTTGTTATTTTCTTTTGCTTTTTTTATCATATCTTCAGTCATATCAACACCAATCACTCGTCCACTTTGACCAACCAATGACCGTGCAACAAAAGCATCATTTCCAGCACCAGAACCTAAATCAACAACGGTATCTCCTTCTTTAATATTTGCAACATCAGTAGGGATTCCGCAGCCTAAATTCAAATCTGCATCTGGATTATATCCAGATCTACCAGAATAACTTTCCCCAACAAAAGAATAATCTGTGGTTCCTGTCCCACAACCACAAGCTCCACTACAACAAGAACTAGATGTATTTCTTGCAATTTCTCCATATTTATTTTTTACAATATTTTTAATTTTCTCTGATGAATCCATTTTAATTCTCCTTAGAATTATTACCGTTTATATTTTATATATTAAAAACTACCTCTTTAGGGCCATTAATATTATTTTTATTTATTTTCATTTAAATTCGAAAATAGATACGTCAGTCTTTCTCTCAGCTGATCTCGGACACTACGAAAAGATTCCAATTGCATTTGAGAGTTTCTTATGGCGACCGCAGGATCAGTTAATCCCCAATGAATACGATTGGTATTTCCTAAAAAAACAGGGCATACTTCCTCTGCACATAAAGTAATTACTGTATCTACTGTCGATGAATCAATATCATTAATACTTTTAGATTTATGATTAGCGATATCAATTCCAATTTCTTCTAAAACCTTAATGGCATATGGATTAACTTGGGATGGAGTTGAACCAGCAGAAGATATCTTAATATCTTTTGGAGCTAAAAAGCGAGCAATTCCTTCGGCCATCTGGCTTCTGGCAGAATTGGCCACACATAGAAACAAAATGTGCTGGGGTCTTTTTTTTATAAGTTCATCTGCTTCTTTTTTCCATGTCATAATTAATTCTCCTTCGGAAACCAATGAGTTGTTTGATTAGCAAATTTAACAAGAATTAGCATGACTGGAACTTCAACTAATACACCAACAATAGTGGCCAATGCCGCGGGAGAGCTGGCACCAAAAATAGAAATTGCAACCGCCACTGATAATTCAAAAAAATTTGAAGCACCAATCATTCCAGCAGGCGCTGCTATATCATGAGTTAGATTTAAAAATTTAGATGCAAAATATGATATAAAGAATATTAAAAATGTTTGTATCGTTAACGGAATGGCAATCAAAATAATATGAAGAGGATTATTTAAAATAACCTCACCTTGAAAAGAAAAGATAATAACAAGGGTTAGCAGAAGTCCAATTATGGTAATGTTATTAAATTTTGGAAGAAAAGAATTGTTAAAATAATCTTCGCCCTTACGTTTAATTACTGAAAGACGAGTGAAAATTCCCATTCCTAATGGAATAACTACAAAAAGAACTACTGATAAAAGTAGCGTATTCCAAGGAACAGTGATCCCACTCACTCCTAGCAAAAATGCTACAATTGGAGTAAATGCGATCAAAATAATCAAATCGTTGGTTGCAACTTGTACTACCGTATAAGCAGGATTTCCTTTTGTAAGATGACTCCAAACAAAGACCATAGCAGTACATGGAGCGGCCCCAAGTAAAATAGCTCCGGCCAAATAATCTCTTGCTAAATCTTCAGGGATCATTGCTTTAAATATTATATAAAAGAAAAAAGCGGCAATTCCATACATTGTAAATGGTTTAATTAACCAATTCACAACCCATGTAACATAAAGGCCTTTTGGATTCTTTCCTACATTTTTTATACTTTGAAAATCTACCTTCATCATCATCGGATAAATCATAATCCATATTAAAATCGCAATCGGAATTGAAACTTTAGCATATTCAAACTGAGCTAAAAACGATGGTACCCATGGCATATATTTTCCAATAAACACACCAACTACCATACATAAAACAACCCATAAGGTTAAATACTTTTCAAAAAATCCAATTCCCTCATTTTTGTTCTCACTCATAATATCTTTCCTTAGCAAAACTCGCTGACTAGTTATTCTTTTTTAGTATTATTTTTTACAATTTTTCCTTTGTATTTGTACATTACATCTACAATTTGTCTTTTCAGAAGTAATTATGTCTAAAGTATTATGAATATTAGCAATTGTTTCCTTGTTTATTGAATAGTACATCCAAGTAGCTTCTTTTCGTCCAATCACTAAATCACAGGACATTAAAACTTTCATATGGTGAGATAAGGTTGATTGAGAGATAGAAAGACATTCTAAAATTTCGCAAGCACACAGCTCTCGACATGAAACAACATCAAGTATCTTTATCCTCATTGGTTCACTTAAGGCCTTGAATATTTCAACTACCTTATCATAATCATTATTTTTCACCATTTTACGAATCTCTGCCCTAATTGTTTATACAATATTACCAGTATAATTATTGTATCGATGGCCGTCAATATTTATATAAGTCGATATTTTAAATGCT
>JADGAM010000105.1:0-630 GCA_015232015.1 Oligoflexia bacterium
CAATCGCTTTTCTGTGGTGGAGAGTAGGGTATTTGAACGTTTAAGGCTTCCATATACGGAGGTAGAAGTTAGACCCGTTTTGGCCAAAGACTCACTTTTCATGGATGAGCATGATCGAGAGGTTTTATCCAAGATCATAGAGCAATTTATGGAAGAGGGACATCCTATGGTAGTTTTACATGGGACGGATACAATGGATAAAACTCTTAGATATTGTTTTGAACATATAAAAAATCCTAAAGTAGCAATTGTATTTACTGGGGCCATGCGGCCTTTAGAGTTTGAAGATACGGACGGTATTCAAAATATTATTGAAGCAATGATGGCGGCCAAGCTTCTAACTAGCGGCCTATATCTCTCTTTTCACAATCGACTTTTTATTGCTGCAAATTTCAAGAAAGATCGGAAGCATTTAACCTTTGAAGGTTTTGAAAGTGCAGAAAGTTAATAAATTCTATTCAAAGCTTAATATTAATAGAAGATAAGATAAATCATCTTTTTTCAGGCATAAATTCAAAAAAATTTCACAAAAAATTTCACAACAAAAAATCACAAGAAAAAATTTCATTATAAATTTTTATTTGTAGATACCGAGAAGGTTAGGGAGATGTGTCGACATACATAAACAAA
>JADGAM010000105.1:731-6003 GCA_015232015.1 Oligoflexia bacterium
GATAAATTAAACCTACTAACTGCCAGTGTGAAGATGCGTGAGTCTTTACAAATTTTAGATCAAATTAATGGTAAGGCCAACCTTATTGCCTTTAATGCTGCTATAGAGGGTGCGCGTACTAGAGGAAGGCTTGACTCTTTCTCAATTGTTGCTGAACAGATTCTTACTCAAGCAGTGAGAAATGTTGAATTAAGTGAAAAGTTAGGTCAGTTAGTAAGAAAACTACATAACGTAGCTTTAAGATCAACCGCTGCTAGATACTATGAATTATCAGAGGATTTAATAGACAAGTTAGATAGAAATTTATTTGGACGAAATTGTGATGTTCAGGCCTGGGCCATATTTGAAGCAAACATTAAGTGTTTACGTGAGATCGCAACTTTGAGAGCAGAAATCGATTTTAAAAAAATTCCACCAGATGAATTACATCAAAAATTAATGGCCAACGATAGAATAAAATGGGTGAGAGATCTCTTAGATAAGGTAATGAGTGTCTATCAAGTCTATTCAGATATTTTATTAGTAGATAAAGAAGGACTTATTGTAACTTCTGTAAAACGACCAAACTTAATTGCTAGACAAAATGTAAGTGACACAGATTGGTTTAAAACTGCAATAGCAGGAGGAATAGATGTCTCAGATATGGATTGGGATGTTGCTTTGAAATCATTTGTTGTTCGCTACTCTACTCCAGTGCTTGATGAACATAAAGAGTGTATTGGAGTAATCTCCACTAGATTTAATTGGGATTATGCTCAGGAGATGATTGATAATGGTAATTATGATGATTCAGTACAGGCCTATATAATAAGTAAACAAGGTCTAGTTTTAGCAAATACCGATACCAGTGGTCTAGGAGTGTACAGAGAGCCAATGAACTGGTTGGATGCAGGAAAAGATTCAATGAGTGGATATTCTGGTTACACTATAGAAACTGCTCGCAATGGTGCCCCTATAGCTTCAGGATATGCTAAGACGAAAGGCTATAACACTTATAAAGGTAAAGGTTGGACTGCACTTCTTTTATCTCGTTTAGGTAATATTGATTATGAACATCTTCTTCATAGAGTAAATTATAATAGTAATACCAATGCTTCTAAGAGTGAAGATGATGATTTTGTAACTACAGAAACTGCTGATATGGACAATGATTGTGATAAAAATGCAAAGAAAAAAATTGAATCAGAGTTGGTCAATGATGAATTAATAGAGTGTATGCATAATATTAATGAATTAGTTGATCAGATAAATACTACCAATCATGAAACAAATATGTTGGCGATAAATGCAGCAATACAAGCGGGAATTGCAGGTACTGAGGGTGAAAGTTTTGGAGTTATTGCAGGAGAAATTGGAGGACTTGCTGAAAAGAGTGTTGCTTTCGTCAGTAAAGTAAATATGACTACCAAAGATTTACAAACGGCAGTTACTTCCACTGTGGCCGCTAGATTAAGTGATGCCGCTCGCGATGCTGCTGATAAAGTAGATAGAATGCTCTATGAAAGATATTGTGATATTCAAGCATGGTCTCAAATGGCAAAATTTAAAAAGGCCACTGAAGCAGGAATGGATCTTAATTTACAGGCCAGTGATCTCTTATCAAAAATTCAAAAAATATATGAGGTATACAATGATACCTTTTTAGTTGATATCCAAGGGAAAATAATTGCAGCTGCAACTAGGAGAGAATTGATTGGACAAAATCAGGCCAGCAAAAAGTGGTTTCAAGAGGCAATACAAGGTAACGTTTATTTTAGTGATGTCTATAAATCAAACACAATTAACGGTCTTACTATGACTTTTGCGGCCCCCATAGTTACTTGGGAAGGAAAAATTGTAGGAGCAATTACCTCTAGGTTTAATTGGGATTATATTTACGATATTATTGATGCAGTTATTGTAGATTCTAAAAGCCAAGTAAATTTAGTAAATAGCGAGGGAATTTTAATTGGTTCATCTGACAGAGAACAAATATTAGAAAAATCATATAAACATCTCAAGGCCTTTACATTACTTCATCAAGGTCAATCGGGAGTGCATAATGAAGTAGATAGTAGTGATGGTCATGAATATTCAGTAGGATTTTGCAAGGGTAAAGGTCATAATGCTTATCCAGGAAGAGGATGGAGTGTAATTATCAGAAGGCTAAGTGAAAAAGTGAGAGATAGTATTGCTATAGATGAGAGTGAAAATGCTAAGGATAAACAAGAAACATATGAATCAAAGTTTAAAAAAGTAGGATAAGGATTGTTTTATGAGTGAAGAAAATAAAAGCAATATTAATAAAGAGGATATAAAGGTATTTGTTGATGAAAGTCTAACAAATATGGTGGATGTAGAAAATCTACTAGTAAATATTAATGATCCAGAGATTTTTAATGTTGAAAATGATATCGCTACGCTTTTTCGTTATTTTCATAATATAAAAGGTATCTCCGCCATGTTTGAGTGGGAAGCAACTAAAGAAGTTTTCCATATGGGAGAAGGTATATTATCTTTTTATAGAGATAAAAAAACAAAACCTTCTCAAGAATCAGTAGATGTGTTGTTGCAAGCACTTGATTTCTTTAAATCATTTTCAGATAAGCTTTTAAAAACAGATAATGATCGAAATTCTCTCAATAAAAAACCATACAAATTATTATATATCCTAGATACTGCCTTAAATAATGCTATGTTGGCCATTGGTGATAAAGATGCTGAATCGTCAAGAATTGAATCAACAGAAGAAAATGAAGAAAAGAAAAAAGATATAAATGAATCCATTAGAATTACTGGTACTCAGGCCGCAAAATTAATGGAAATAGTTTCAGACTTTATTCAATTACAAAATAGAATTGTACCAGAATTAATCAGTCACAATGATTCACTTGGAATGATTAATGACATTAAGAGATTTTCAAATCACTTACAAAATTTTGTTTTGTCGATAAGGCTTTCACCTTTAAGACCACTACTGTCTAGTTTAAATAGAATAATAAATACTACCGCCAGAGATCTAAAGAAAAAAGTACATCTAAAAATTTTAGGAGGAGATACTCAACTGGATCGTAAGATGATTGAAATGCTTAGAGAGCCGCTACTTCATATGGTGAGAAATTCTATTGATCATGGAATTGAAGAGGACTCAGTTCGTAAAGAAAATAAAAAGTCTGAATATGGAATGATTGTAATTGAGGCCTCTCAACAATCAGGTCAAGTATTAATTGTAATGACTGATGATGGAAAAGGAATTGATGCAAAAAAGGTAGTAGCAAAGGCCATAGAGAATAAATTAATAAAAGAGGAAGATGCTTCAAAGTTAAGTCAGAAAGAAATTTTTAAGATGGTATTTTTACCAGGTTTTTCTACTGCAAAAGAGGTAACTGATGTATCCGGTCGTGGTGTAGGAATGGACGCGGTAAAAACTACCATCGAAGCTATGGGTGGGACAGTTGAAATAAGCTCAGAAGTAGGGCTAGGAACAAAAGTTGTTCTTACATTACCTCTTACTCTTGCAATCATTAAATCACTTTCTTTTTTGGTTGGTAAACAAATATATGCTATACCACAAGTAAGTGTTGAAGAGGTGGTGACTAGAGATGCATTAATAAGAAATAAAGAGATGTCAATTTTAGAAAATGGTCAAGAGGTAATTCATCGTAGAAAATTGGTTATTCCTACAGTGGCCTTGGATAAATTATTTAATGTTAAAGAAAAAAATCACAATGCAGTTTATATTATTGTAAAATACCGTGGAGATAGATTTGCACTAAAAGTTCATTCTATTGTGGGAACCAATGACTTTGTTTCACAACCATCGCCAAAAATATTTTCAAAAATTGATGTAATAAATGGTGTAAGTCAATTGAACTCTGGCGAATATATGGGTCTTCTTGATTTGTCGGTGTTGGCAGAATTGGTTGAATCAAAAATATCCAGTGGACAAAAAAATATTTACAATGAACATGATAGTAGTGTTTCAGATGTATTTAGAAGTCAACAAAAGATGACTTTTATAGAATCAGGTAGACCCTTTGCAATTCCAGTACAAAATATCACTGAAATTTTTGAAATGAGTGCAGATAAAATAAAAGTATTAAACGATAGATCATATAT
The DNA here is from genome assembly GCA_015232015.1 of Oligoflexia bacterium. GTDB lineage: Bacteria > Bdellovibrionota > Bacteriovoracia > Bacteriovoracales > Bacteriovoracaceae > JADFZW01. Next base: position 4,830 of record JADGAM010000105.1, read on the forward strand.
TACATATAGAGGAAAAGCTTTACCGATTTTAAGAATAGATAGCATCTTTGGAGATAAGAGAGTACCTCTATGTAAAACTTATAAAATGCTTCTTTTAACCTATGATAATGTGCAAGCAGTGATTATTTGTAATGAATTTTATGGTGTTCAAAGATTACCTCGAGAATTTGATGATACTTTAAAAAATGATATTATAATGGGTACCATAACTAACGGTGAAGAGACATATTTAGTTCCCAATATTAGAAGTGTTTTTTCTATAGACTTTCCTGAAAAATTTTCTAAGAAAATAAAATTATCTGATAAATCAAAATTTACAGTTTTAATAGTAGAAGATGATAAGTATTTTGCTTCCAATTTAGGTGATTTTTTATACGACAATGATATTAATTATCATATATGCGTGGATGGTTTAGAGGCAAAAGAATTTTTAACTGAGATGTATATTGCAAAAACAAAAGTACCGGGAATTGAAATTATAAATTATGTAATTACAGATTATGAGATGCCTAGAATGAATGGACTGGAGTTACTTAGGTGGATAAGACATACAGTTGAGGTACAACATCTGCCAGTATCTATTTGTACAGCAGTTGGTGATTCAGTGGTAAAGGCCGAGGCCGAGAATTTGGGTATTGATGCTTATGCAGAAAAAGTAAGATATGATCAATTTATTCAAATAATATTATCTCATAAGAAAAAATTTGATTTAGGAATTGATATCCCTATTAATATTAAATCTTTGGTTTATGATAATAAACCAAAAGATGAAAATGCTCGCGTATTAACATTTCTTATTGATGATAAATACTATGGAATTTCTATTGATTATATTAAAGAGATTTCAGCATCATTTTTGGCCACGGAGGTTCCGGGAATGATTAGACCAGCATCGCAAATGATAAGTTTCAGAGGTAATCCTGCGGCGGTTATTGATTTGCGAAGATTTAACAGTGTAGTAGGTATTAATTCACCTAATAGAAATGTAACCTCAAAACCAGAACAAATTGTTGCTCAATTTGGACCACATATTTGTGCCTTATGGGTAGATAAGGTTTGTAATGTAAAAAGAATTAATTCAATGGACAGGGCCACTGGTATTGCAAGGAGCACTTTTGGTACACTATCTTCTCTTCTTGAGGATGTATTGTGGGATAAGAATAAAGATTGTGTA
>JADGAM010000105.1:6061-14535 GCA_015232015.1 Oligoflexia bacterium
TAAAACAAATAGAGTGGGAATGGAATTTCTTAAAGAATTAGAAACTAGTGCTATTAATAGCACTAATAATAACAGTACTAATAATATTAAAAAAGTTGCGTGAGGGCCAAAAGGAATTATTTACAATGTCCACTATAAAAGAAGTAAATCCATATGAAAAAACGTTGCTTTTTAGATTACGTACAATATTTTTATCTTCTGATAAGCAATTTATTGATAAAGCAAAAAAACTAATATTAAAATATAAAATTGAAAGTATACAATTTGAAAAAGATGTCCGAGCGCTTAGAAATACAATGGTTGAGGCCAGCAATCTAGGTTATAATTATCATTTAATTGTTTACGATTACTTTCCTTCAGATGAAAACAGCAAATATTATGCAAAAGTTTTAAATTTGTTAAAATCAGATATGAAATTTCGAAAAATTCCAATGATGCTTATTAAAGATGCTGGCATTACAATTAATCCCAAAGATTTTTTTGTAAATATTTTGGAAAAAGTTAGTAAGGCCGATGAAAATTCTGTGTCTGTTATAGATCGAACGGATACCATGGAAACTATTTTTACTCATGTAATTGATGTATTAGAAAAATATTATGATGATAATGTAAGTCTTTTTACTATTGAAAATAGTAGTAAGTATCAAATAATAAACCTTCCTCAAAAATTAGATAAATTATATATCGACGAATTAAAAAGATTAGCTGAAAAGACTCAAATTGAGAATGAAAAAAAGTTAATGATTTATAACTTTAAACACTATGAAGATGTTAGTCCAAACAATATTCGTGAAATTTTCAGAGTTGTTTTTGGTTTGCAGAAATTAAAATTTAATTGCTGTTCGGTTTTTGTAAATGAAGAGATAGCAATACTCATGGAAAAAACTTACACTTTAGAAATGTTTAAAGTGAAAAAAAGTTTAAAAGATGCATTTAAGGAAAACAATATTCCAGTCGATGCCCCAAGACCTTCAGGTAGATTTGTTTCGCTAGATGTGGAAATAGTTAATCCATTTATTGTTGCAACGGTTATGGCCTATAAAAAGCACCTTGATGTTACATTAGGTACCCAAGGACCAAAAATTAATAATAACTATGAGTGTTCCAATGCTGCTTTTGCAATAGCAATTAAAATTGAAAGTACTAAATTTAATGGTACAATTTTACAAATTTTTAAAACAGATGTGTTTTCTAATTTTATGAAATTAGTAAGAGAAAAATATAATTTATCTGATTTAAAAGAGTTTATTATATTTACCCACAAGATGGTTATGGAAATTTTTGAAATGGCAAAATCTGATTTAATTAAGCGATCAAATTATGAGTTAGATAAAGCAACTCCAGAAATTATTCAAAGATCGGAAAATATAAAAAAGGCCATAAAATACTCCACATCAATAAATATTTGTCTAAATTCATCGTTAGGGCCGGTGGATTTATTAATCAATCCTGAATCGAGTGGCCAATAACAATTATGTGAGCTATGGGCCTGGAAAAAATAAACTTTATTGTCTTTTCAATCTAGATATCTTTCCCTTATTATTTATTATCTGATTACTTCAAAATTTTAAATAAATTTTAAATAAACTTTAAATAAATTTTCAATAAGAGATAGGAGAGATATCAAATGGCATTTAGTATTATGGAAGCAAATTTAACTCATACTCAAGATCTACTTAATCTTTATTTTGTAGTATATGGATCGGATTATCCAATTAGTATAGGCTATGATGTTAAAGTGATGGAGTATGCTTTAACTCATAAAGATGAGTATTATTGGTTAGTAGCAGTTAATGAGAAAGGTACAGTAGTAGGATCAGCTGTTTTTCAACTGCATACTAAATATGGAGTGGGAAAAGTTATTGCAGTAGCAGTTTTACCAGAGTGTAGAGGTCAACATATTTCGACAAAACTTATTACAGAGGGAACCAAGATAATTTTTGAACAAAAAAATAATGGGATTCATGCTTTATATACAACAACTAGAACACAGTCGGTGGCCAGTCAGTTAATGTTTTTATCAAATGGTTATTATCCATTAGGAATTTTTCCAAATGCTCATAAGATTCAAAATTTTGAAACTTTAACATTTATGGGTGCTTTTAGAAGTGATGTCTTTGATAAAAGAGAGTATGTTTCAGTTGCTTCAGATAAATTAAAACCAATCTTAAAACTTTCTAACAAAATGTTTGGTAAAAAAACCAATTTACAAGAAAAGAAATCGCGTTTAATAAGTGAACAAGTAGATATAAAAAATTTTTCAAAGGATGAAAAATTTGAATTTATTTTTGCTCCTAATTTCGTACAAAAGTTATATCAAGAAAGCAGTGAAATTGAGAGTGAAAGTATTATTTGGCCATTTGAGATTCCCAATTTATTAATAGTTGCTTCTAAAATAGATTTAAAATTATTTGCTTATTTTAGTCCAAAAGATCATTATTGTGTTTTAATCGGATGTAACAAAAAATTGGAATACTACGGACCACACTTAAAACAATTAATTTTTCAAATGAAAGATCAAGGTATTTCTTATGTTGAGATTTTAATTCGCCTTGATTGTGATGGAACAATTGAATATCTATTGCAAAATCGGTTTTTACCTTCAGCTCTTTGCTCTGCCTTTTTAGAGGAAAATGGAAAATTTTATGATTATATTTTTCTATCGCGAACTATGGAGCCACTTGATTTTAGTAGTATGCAAATAGATAGTGCTTTTAAACCATTTATTGATCAATATATTAATTTATGGATTGATTTGCATGTTTCTTCAGTCAAAGTATTAGATCATCAAAAGAAGAAGGACTCCAAATAAAAAAATTGCTATCTTTGGTTTTGACTAATCTACAATAAAATAAATAAAAATTTTTGCAATTCTAAATTTATTCTTAATTTAAAATGTTTCTAAAAGTAAAATTTTTAATATATAAAAATCGATAATTGATTTGTGTATTGATTTTAATACATAGTCGCAAATAACATGTAATCTTAAATTAAGGAGTTACACTAGTATGAAAGATTCACTTTATTCTAAAATTACAATCTATCTATCATCTTTATTTTTATTATTTTTATTCATAACTTCTGTGACGAATGTGTCGGATGCATATGCGGCCAATTATCAGAAAGTTATAAGTGAGATTGGACGAGGCAACTGTATTGTAACCAGACCATTGATAAAAAAATTTATGGTCCAGGCAAATGAATATTGTAGCTATTATAGAGGAGTAAAAAGTTATGGAGATTATCAATTTCAAAAAATAGGCGAATCAATTTTTCGAAGAAAATGTCAAATTACCTCTACAGTTACTTGTAATGCAGAAATTTCAAATATTGTGACTCCACGTCCATCAACTGGTGGAGGTGGAAGTATTAGTGGTGGTACAACAGGCGGAGGTAGTACAACAGGCGGCACATCAGCACATAAAGGAATTGCATTGGTTTTAGGTATGGCCAAGAATTGTAGTTCATGTGAAGCAGATGCAAATGTTATGAATTCACTTTTTAAAAATAATGGTTTTAAAACTTATAAGTTTATTGATCCGAATTCAGGAGATGTTTTAAATTACATTCGTGCAATTGCTCAGAATTTAAATCCAAATGATTATTTTGTTTTCTATTATTCAGGTCATGGTAGTCAAACTTCAGATAGGAATGGTGATGAGAGTGATGGGTTAGATGAAACAATGCTTTTAAATGATAGAGAAATTATCGATGATGAGTTGGCCGCAAGTTTTTCTTATTTTAATTCAGGAGTGAAAGTTTTATTTTTATCAGATAGCTGTAACAGTGGTACTGTTTATAAAGACAATGATAATAATAATAATAATCCATTCAATTTATCTACAATTATGGATATTGATGATATAAAAAGTTCTATCAGAGCAGAATTTGTGGCCATAACATCATCAAGAGATGATCAATCATCTTTAATGGGTAATCCTTATAGTCATTTTACCAATATTATAGTTAATATTTGGAATAATGGTCGTTTTTCTGGAAGTATAAGGCAATTTTTTCAAATGATTAATAATCAATCAACAGCTCAGCAACCACAATATTATAGTACAGGTAATAATGTTAATTTATTTGAAAATGAAAGACCGTTTACTATAAGATAGTTCTACTTACTTTAATATCAAATAATGTAAAAACCATTTCTTTTGATTTTCGCATAAAAGTGTATAGGCCCATTGTTGTCTTTCACCAATAGGAGTTGGATTTAATGATTTGCAATTAGTTGGAACTCTAATATTAAACTTTATAGGTGAAATTAAATTTTTATCTTCATCAATACTTAAAACATAAATATCTTTACGATTAATTTCAGTAGCATCAACATATAAGGCCGGCCTTGCAGGATTAGATACGAATATTGGATAAAAGATTTCATTATAAAGACTTCCTGGTAAAAAACTAAATCTAGTAATGGGTCTAGAGTAGATATAACTTTCACCTCTACTAGTTATTCGTTCAAGAAGAAGAGAACTTTTGCTTTGTAGAAATGCATAGTAGTCGTCATCCTTTTTATAACAAGCAAAAGCACTAAGAACATAGTCTCTTGGTTGTGGGTGAGAATATAGTGTGGAAGTAAGTGATCGACCTTGTTTTAAGTAATCAAACATGGATAATCTTACGTTAGTATTAGTTTCGTGTCCTACAAACATTGCTCCAGCATTGATATGTGGTGAGGTTGAAGTTGAAATTGAAGTTGTTGAGGAAGTTAATAAATCCAAATTAGTTATGGGGAATAGAAAGCTACCTTCTAAGTGAACTCCACTAGTTGCAAATGATTCAATGAAAACATCGCTACTATTTACATCATCTGTGTATTGAGGTTTAAATGTAACAAGGTAATAGTTACGTAAATAGTTTTTTCCAACAGAAATTATTGCTGTCCCTATTCCTTTTTTATAATCTTGCAATGATTGAGGAAGAATATCTACCATATCTATAGAATCATCCCATGCTAAATTTAATTTATTTTTCACAAGATCCATCCACTTATAATTATCTACAATTCTTGTTTCAAAATGAATGTTATTATCTTTCGCTTTAGTAGGAGTTATATAGAAAAAATGATTATCTTTTATTTTTGAAGCACTTGAATTTTCTTCAAAAGGATCTTTATTCAAATCCTTTTCAGGAGTTTTCCCATAATCATAGAAGAAAGGAATTGCAATTAGGCCTTTTAGGATAGATGATTTATAAGGAATATAAGTTACTTTTTTATAATTTACTATTGCAGTTTCTGGAACAAATCTGAAGTGATTATATTTCCCAAATGTAGAACTACCTGTAGAATTAAAATAAGAATACTCAATAAATTTTTCTTCACCAACTTTAGCAATGGTTATAATTACATATTCTAACTTTCCATCATAGTTAACATCTTGCAAGGCCACGCTCAAAAGTGAGGTGGCATCAGGTATTGTTAATTTTAAATGGGCATTAAATGGCGCTGAAGTATTTTTTGTATCTGTTTTAAAGATAAAAATTGTTGTTCCCTTATCAAATTTTTGCTCAACATAATATTGAGGATAAGGATTTTGAAAAAATGGATCAGAAATAGTACTAAGAGTTGTACGAGTTTCATCTCCTTTTCTAATAGCAATGGGTGTTTTAATTGCAGGGTCTGTTACCACTTCTTTAACTATTTCTAAAAAGTGCGGATCATTATCTAGAGAAGTTACTATTCTAATTTGATGATTAAATGTTTTTTCAGCAGTTGAGGATGAAGATATTTTTATGTTAAAAGATAATGTATTATCCAACTCATTATCTTTTATTTCTCCTTCTAAAGTAAGGTCTTTTGTTTCACCTTCTTGCAAATTACTAATAAAAAAATCTTTGCTTTTTAAAATAATTCCACTATTTTTGGCAGTTTGATCTAGGTCAAAACTTATCTTAATATCCTTAGCATCGGCCCAAAGATTTTTTATTGGAATTGTTAAATTAAAATTTTTTGTAGTGGTCTGAACTATAATCTCTTCTACTTTTTTTAGAAGAGGAATCACTACTGGTAGCTTTTTAGCATTAATTGATTTTTCAATGTTTAATAATCCATAAAGAGAATATTTTTGATTTTGATCAGTGCCAGTTGGGTCAACCTTGTTACTTCCAACAAAAAGCCTAGCAAATATTTCATTGAAAGAGATTTGATTATTAAGTCCTTTTAAAATGGCCACAGCTGCCGCCACATAAGGGGCCGCTTGACTTGTTCCATTTTTAATCTCATATCCCTTTACTGCAAAAAAATTGGCAGTTAATTTTTGAGGATAGGTCGAAAGAATGTTATCTCCAGGAGCTAATAGATCAACGTGGCCGCCATAGTTTGAAAAATTTGCAAAGTTTCCGCTGGCATCAACAGCTCCCACACATAAAACATTAGGGTAGGCACATGGAAAAATGGGTCCAGAGTGGGTGTTATTTCCTGCGGCGGCCACTATTACAATACCTCGATTTTGTGCTTCAAGAATACTCATTCTTAAATATTTTGTGTCCACACTGATAGGCCACCCCATACTTAAGTTAATTACTTGAACATTTCTCTTTATTGCATATAAAATTCCTTTAGCAATGCGATCACTAGGCCCACCTGTGGCCAATCCACCTGCAACTCCCATAGGATTTTCGTTTTTTTGTAAAACCTTTACGGGGACAATTTTTATTTTTGATGAAACTCCTGCAACACCTAACTTATTGTTTATTGTTGCTGCTATAATTCCCGCCAGGTGGGTGCCGTGACCGGCATCATCATATGGACGTTCATCTCCTTCTTTTTTAGTGGAGACAAAACTCCAACCCATGCAATCACCAATATATCCATTTTTATCTTTATCTTCTTTGGGTTTAAAAGGTAGTGATCCATTTTCACATTCAACTAAATTTTTAGCGATACCGTCTTTTAAATCAGGATGATCTATATCTACTCCTGAATCAATGACCGCTACCAAGACATCATTTTTAATTTGAGAATCAATTTTTTTATAGATATTTTTTATTCCAATATCTACACCAATTTTACCCTTAACTTTTTCTAAGTGTATATCATCTAAATCTTTTAATACCATTTGTTCGCGATTTTCTAGGGCCCAAAGATAGGGAGTAAAAAGATCATCACTAATAAGTATATTACGATTACTTTCATTGGGAATAATTGATTGAGCATCAATTCTATATGTCTCTTCTATATTTGCTAGGTTAAGATCTTTATTTATTTCAGTTATATTTTTTAAAGTTTGAACAACATTATTTTTAAAATTAAGAGTACCTTGGAATGTTAATTTATATAATCTTTCAAAGTATGTAGATTTGATGTTGTCAAATAATTGGACATTGGCGCTATAAAATAATTTTCTAATATTTTGTAAATGTTCTGGTGTAGGTTTAGTTTTAAATTCAATCAACAATGACCAATTTTCTATATTATTGTTTTTGGTACTAACAATTTGTAAAGTTTCTAATTCAAATTGTTGAACATTTTTTAATTGATTTAAATCTAAAGAAGCATAGGAATTAGAATTAATTAATATCAAAAATAATATTTGTATATAGAGTATATTTTTTTTCATATCTGTATCCTTTTATTGAAGGTAATTTATTGAAGGCGATCTAATAACCAATAAGCAAAAAATTCACTTTGGGTCATTCCTGTTAGGTCCATCATTTTCATTAATGGTCCATTCATACTTTTAGCACCAATTTCACCTACTGTGCTTGAAAAAATTGGTTTATCACCATCTTCATCTCCCTCTCTAAAACCATCAAGCCTTGAGACGATTAAAAAGTTTTCTCTACCACCAAAAAGCTCTTCTAAACCTTCCAGAGTTAAACTGTTATATGCTACTCCAAGTAGAGTTCTTATACTGTTGGACATATCTTTGTAATTTTGTTTTTTAAGTGCTTTTTTATATTTATTAAGTGCAATCATATAGGTCCATTTTTTAGAGAGATATCCTAACTTTTGATGGTGATGTTGAAAAATGTCTTGAAGCTGTCGATTAGTAGGAAGAAGCATGTTTTTGATGGCCTTTTCATAGACGTAAAGGTCAACACCTATATTATATAAAAATATTCTTTTAGTTTGATTTAAGATGTAGTCGGGATAAAATGAGGTACGAAATACTTTGTTTAATTTTACAATAATTTTTTCTGCTTCATCTTTGCTAATAGACCATCCTCTCCAATTTCTTGATATTCTTGCGAATGGAGTAATTAAATTTCCTTGATTGCTGGATTTTTTATCTGTAATTTCCCCTTCAAAAGAAACCACTTGATTAAGAGATTTTCCTCCTAAGCTGTCTCCAGGACTATCACTGGTGGCCATATTTAAATTCATATCAAATTCTGTATAATCATTTAAAAGATTATTTATTAATTCAACAGTATACTTTTCGTAGTTAATACCTTTTCTATTAGCACCTACTGACCTAAAAAATCTTCTAACTGCTCCTTTAGGGTGAGTCACTTCTACC
>JADGAM010000106.1 GCA_015232015.1 Oligoflexia bacterium
TTATGCGTTTGAAGTTCTATTTTTTATTTTTTAGATTTTCTTGTTGATTATTTAAATTAATTAACTAAATTAATTAGTTAAATTAATTATCTTATTGATTTCTCATAGATAGCTTTTAAAGGAGCAAAGAAACCTGAAAAACTTGGTTTAGTTTGTTTCCAAATGAAATCAGGGCGCTCTTCTGATAACCACTCACCACCAATAATTCTTCCTCTTGCATCTAATTCTAATGTATATTGGTACACTTTTGACTCTAATCCCTTATGATCTTTAACATGATACCAAGTTTGGGCAACTTCTGAGATGTAATACATTTCAGTTTCTACTGTAATCTCTTTTACTGTACCAGCTGCTACTACTCGAGGATCACTTTTTTCTGTTTCTAACACTCTAGTTTTGAAACCATAAACTGGTTGATTCCAAACTTCAGCATCTCTAGTAACATCAGCTACAAAACCTTCATCTAATAATGCAATTTGGTTTACCAGGGCCACATGGAATGCACCAGCATTAGTATCAGCGCATTCTGGGGAATTCATTTTTGCCATCATTTCTTCTTCAGTCATTAGACTGCTACCAACTTTATTGTTCAAATCTTGAAAACTAAGATTACATCTACTTCCTAAAAAGTTTGTTCTACCATTATTTAAATGAAGAAAATAAACAAGAAGAGCTTTAATGTCTGATGAACCAAATTCAACTTCAATTCCGTGGGGATTAATAACTTTTACTGGATTTGGATTTTGGTATAACATAGTAGCTGGTGCCCAAGCATGGCAAAGTCCTTCCCATGTAGGTATTTCAAAGTTCTTATCAAATTCTGAACTTCTCTGAACTGTTCTTAAAATTTGGGTTCTTTTTCTCTCATATTTTGTTAGAGGAAAATCATAACGACCAAGATAGATATCAAATTTTTCAGCAGGAGATAATTCTTGTGACTGAATACCTTTTCTAATTTTATCAGTAGACATTAATGAATAAGCATATTTTTGAACTTCATCTCCACTTTGCTGATTCCAACGATATGTAATACCACCTTTATATGTTGGCCAATAGTCATCACTCCAAGGCATTTTGCTTAATTGTCCTGAAGTAGGTAATTTACTAAAAGTATTGTTGTAGTTTGGAACCATTAAGTCTGGTCTGTTACTGCCATTCCATGCGGCCATAGAAAAAGCTGAGCTAGATATTACTAGCAAAGTTAGTGATAAAAAAACTTGTTTACCGATACTCATAAAAAAAAACTCCTTTAAAAAGTTAAGATAAAATTAGTATAAAATTAATATAATGTTTAAAAGAAATTCATCACAAAATATTTAATTTAAACATCACTTACAAAACCAGCTGGATAATATTCCAAAAGAAAGTTTTTGCAAGGCAAATTAAACTTATTGTAATATTTATATATTTTTGATTGCTCTCTTACTTTCAGCATACTAAAAATATATTTGAGGAAATTTTCTTAATAGATTAATTTAGGATTAGGAGTATTTATGGCCTTTAATTTACGCAATCGCAGTTTTTTAAGATTAATGGATTTTACAACTGAAGAGATTAAATTTCTGTTAGATCTCTCTAAAGATTTAAAACGGGCAAAATATTCAGGTACAGAAAAACCACTTTTGCAAGGGAAAAAAGTCGCACTAATTTTCGAGAAGACATCTACTCGTACTCGTTGTGCATTTGAAGTGGCCGCATATGAACAAGGGGCCCACGTTACTTACATCGATTCTTCTGGATCACAAATTGGTCATAAAGAATCTATGAAAGATACTGCAAGAGTTCTCGGTAGAATGTACGATGGTATTCAATATAGAGGTTTTGGACAAAAGATTGTAGAAACACTTTCTAAGTACGCAGGTGTTCCTGTATGGAATGGATTAACCAATGAATTTCATCCAACCCAAATTTTGGCAGATATTCTTACTATGTCGGAGCATGCAGAAAAACCATTAAAAGATATTTCATTTTGTTATGTAGGAGATGGAAGATTTAATATGGCCAACTCTCTTTTAGAAGGTGCTGTTAAAATGGGAATGGATTTTAGAATAGGTGCTCCAGCAAAATATCAACCAGATAAAGATTTAGTTGATGAGTGCATGAGAGAGGCGAAAAAAACTGGTGCAAAGATTACTATTACAGATAATGTAGAAAAGGCAGTAAAAGGAGTAGATTTTGTTCATACAGATGTATGGGTATCTATGGGTGAACCAGATGCTGTCTGGATAGAAAGAATTGAGGCATTAAGGCCATTCCAGGTTAATAAAAAATTAATGGAAATGAGTGCTAATCCACAGGTAAAATTCATGCATTGTCTGCCAGCCTTTCATAATAGAGAAACTAAGGTAGGCGAAGAGATTTTCAAAAAATTTGGATTAGATGGTGTAGAAGTTACAGAAGATGTTTTTGAATCACCTCAATCCATAGTGTTTGATCAAGCAGAAAATAGGCTTCATACAATTAAAGCAGTAATGGTTGCCACTCTTGGCCTATAATACTCCTTATAGTACTTAATAGTACTATTTAAGTTAGTACTATTAAGTTACCAAATTATTCTGACGGCCATTTTTCATTCTTAACAAAGTATTTTAACTCTTCCAAACTACCCAGCGATTCATAACGTTCATCCAGTAACTCTTTTTCTTTCACCTTAAAAAGACCTTTTTTCACCCACTCTTTGGCCAAATCATTTTTTCCAAGTTCAGTATATAACTTTGATAAAAACATATAATTAAGAGGCTCATCTGGTGCTGTTTCTATGGCCTTAATGAAATACTCTTCAGACCTTTTATTATCCCCTCCTAAAACTCCTGGTAATCTATTATATAAAATACCTAGCATTCGGTATGATCCTCCAGAAACGTAATGAGGATCTAATTTTAAGGCGCGTTCATAATTTTCTATAACGGAAGAGACACTAAAGACCATGCTTAATTTACCATTTTCTTGTCGATATAAAATCTCATTGGTGGCCAACCAAAAAAAACATTCTGCCGATTTTTCCTTCGAAATCTCTACACATTTTCTTGAATATTCCATTCCTTCTTTAAAATAATCGCTTTTTTTATTTTTATCTTTCTCACTGGTATGATGACCAACAAAGTAGTTATTCATTGCTAGTCTTGAATAAATTTCGTAGTTATCTGGAAATTTTTGTAATATCTCTTGGTATGACTTCATTGCAAGTAGCGCTTGATTAAAATCTTTTCTCTTCTTATATATCTCATCAGCATTTTTTAATAATTTTTCAAGGGTCAAATCTTTTTCTTTAGCATAGGAGGGAGTTGTTAATAGAAATATTAACAATGAAATAAAAATAAATGATAATCTCATAAACTTAGTCCCAAATTAAAATGGATGTGGCTACTTTTATCATCAAGGTTTCTAGCATATTCAACTACCAGTGCAGGAATAGTAATTTTTTTAAAATAGTATCTTAACCCTACTCCTACAGTGTTTTCTTTGATTGCTCCATGAATTTTTGATTTTATGGCCACTTCATCTATTAATTTTGCAGAGGTATTTTCATAGAAAGCATCTAAAAATAATTCACGCCATACTCGCTGCTGATATTGCAACATCAGTGCATAGTACTGATATGTTGGTAAGCTTGAACTATCGTAGCCACGAAATCCCTCCTTGCCTCCTAATAAATCTGGATAGAGGTAGCTACTATCATTTGAGGTTCTGCCTAAGAACATTAGGTTTAAAAAATTGTGAGAGATGGGGATACTTGATTCTATCTGAAAATCATGTAAGTTAACAAAACGTCCATTTACATTAGGTATTACCGCAAATGAATTATAGGTAACATAAAAACCAGTATAATAAACATCGGCCATACCATACTTTTTAGCATTATAATGATATCTTAATTGAAGCGCTTGCCCCTTATATAAAAAAACATTTTGGTCGCTTTCATTACGTACATCTTTTTTAAAGATGACTGCACCAACTTTAAATACATGCAGTCCCGTATTGTAATTTGGGGAGATAAGTAACGCTGTCATTTTAGATTCAAAAACCGCGCTAGTCTCTTCCTTCCTTTGAAATTTGGTTAAGTCTGATTTGTGGAGAGCAATGACCTTCATTCCGGAATTGGGGCCAAAAGCTGCCTCATCTTTATAGGCCAAAATGCCTTGCAAACCAGAATTAGTCCACGCTATGGCCGGAACCATGGTGGCCAATTCACCTAAAAAGTTACTTTCATAAATTAAAAATCCTCTACTATAATAATAACCTGATTGAGTTATCATAGGCACAGGAATTAACGACCACTTGTCTTCAATCTCAATTGACAATACTACTCTGCCCTTTCCTTTTTTTTCTAGGTCAACTCTTTTTAATAGGTATTGCGAATTTAATAGTAAACGATTTTTAATAATTTCCAATCCATCATCATCAATTGTATCACCTTCATTAATTCCAATAGTGCGTAATATTGCACTTCTCTTTGTTTTGGTGTTACCAATAACTTGAATCTCATCAATAATAGGTTTGGTTACATCAGCAGAGTGCTCTAAAGGGTGCCCTGAAGATTGCGCTTCTGAAGCGTGCTCTGAAGAGTGCGCTGAAACATTAATTGCAAAAAAAATGAGAGGTGTTATTGTGAATAATTGAAGCAATAAAAATATAGTAATAATTATAGTAGATATAGTAGAGAGGTAACTTTGCGTGTTAGTTGTTTTAATTTTTTTAATTTTACTTTCCATTGTTAAAAAATTATCTTGAATTGAAAAATAATAACCGAGGTTATAAATATCATGATCACAAATACAATTGCGAATAGTGAGCATACTAAACTACAAATGAAGAATAATAAAGATCCTGAAACAAAAAAATTAAAAGGTGCTATTGTAGGTTTTGGTTTTATTGCTAGCAACGGGCATTGGCCTTCTTACAAACAGCGATTACGCGAACATGGTGATGTAGAAATTCTTGCAGTATGCGATTTATCTATTGATAGATTAAGAGTGGCCCAGCAAAATGCATTGAATTCATTTAAAACATATTATGATTATAAAGAGTTAATCGATAAAGAAAAATATAATATTGATTTCGTTGATATAGCAGCACCCCCGTATGTTCATGCAGAGATTATCGAGTACGCATTGAAAAATGGTTTGCATGTTCTTTGTGAAAAACCCTTAGTAACAAAAAGTAGTGATGCTGAAAAATTAATAAGGCTCGCTTCTGAGAATAAAAGAATTTTGTTTCCCGTTCATAACTACAAACACGCTCCAATTATAAAAGGTATCAGAGAAATTATTGAAAGTGGTAAGATTGGAGATGTGAGATCAGTTACCATTAACACTCTAAGAAACACTCATGCTAGAGGGATTTTAGAGTGGAAGACACATTGGAGAAGAGAATTTAAATATAGTGGTGGTGGAATTGCGATGGACCATGGTTCTCATAGTCTTTATCTTCTTTTTGAATGGCTTAAATCATATCCAAATTCTGTTTCAGCACAAGCGAAAACAACAAACACAATAAATACTAATTACGATACAGAAGATGACTTTAGTGCCATATTAAATTTCCCAACAGGAGGACTTGCGCAAGTAAATCTTAGTTGGAATGCAGGGGTAAGAAAGATAATCTACACAATTCAAGGAACAAAAGGTGCTATCACTGTTGATGACGACAAGATGGAAGTGGCAGTAATGAAAGAATGTAGTAACCTTGATGAAAACTTTGGTTACGCCTCTGTAAGTTGGAAAAGTGACACATTTAATATCTCCTCAAAGTGGATGGATTCCAGTCACGTTGAATGGTTTAATTCTTTATTTGAACAATTTAAACGAGCAATTGCAGAACATGATTATATAAATAAAGAAATAATTGAGGCCTATAGATGTATTAAAGTTATTGAGAGTGCTTACAATTCAGCAAATAATGATTCTAAAATGGAAAAGATAGATTACTTATTATAATCACCTAATTATAAATTCCTACTTAAAAGTTGGGAATTAAAAAGGAAAAATACAATGGAGCAAAAGTTAAACAACAATAGTGGCAATCTAAAAAATATTAAGATTCCTCAAGGGAAATTGGGAATATTAACTCCTGGAATGGGAGCAGTTGCTACTACCTTGTACGCAGGAGTAGAAGCAATTAAATTAGGACTTGCAAAACCAATTGGATCATACACTCAAATGGGGAAATTACGTCTTGGAAAACGTAGTGAGAAACGCTATAAAAAAGTAAAAGACCTTGTTCCATTGGCCTCACTTGATCAAATTGTATTTGGCGGATGGGATTTATTCCCTGAAAATGCTTATGAAGCAGCAACTAAAGCAAAGGTTTTAGATCAGCAACTACTTCAAAATCAATCTATAAAAGAATCCCTCTCAAAAATCTCTCCTATGAGCGCAGTATTTGATAATAGCTATGTAAAAAATTTAAATGGACCTAATGTAAAAAAATATAAAAACAAAATGGAAGCGGCGGAGTTATTACGTCAGGACATTAAAGATTTTATTAAAAAAAATAATCTTGATAGAGCGGTAATGGTTTGGTGTGCATCTACAGAGGTATATAATCCTATAAAACCAGTTCACTCTTCTTTAGAAAGTTTTGAAGAGGGTTTAAGAAATAATGATCCAGATATCTCTCCCTCGCAAATATACACGTACGCGGCCATTAAAGAGCGTGTTCCATATGTAAATGGTTCTCCTAACGTTTCTGTTGAAATCCCTGCTATCCAAGAGTTGGCGAAAGAGATGAGAGTACCCATTTCTGGATCAGACTTTAAAACTGGCCAAACATTAATGAAAACTATTGTGGCCCCTGGTTTACGTCACCGCTTACTTGGAGTTGCTGGTTGGTATAGTACAAATATCTTAGGAAACCGTGATGGCGAAGTTTTAGATGATCCAGGTTCTTTTCGCTCTAAAGAAGTTTCAAAAACTGGAGTATTAGAAGATATTTTATCGAAAGAAGATTATCCTGAACTGTATGGAGATTTATATCACTTAGTAAAAATTAATTACTATCCTCCAAAAGGCGATAACAAAGAAGGTTGGGATAATATCGATATCTTTGGTTGGTTAGGTGCTCCTATGCAAATCAAGATAAATTTTCTATGTCGTGACTCAATTTTGGCGGCACCTGTGGCACTTGATTTAGCTTTATTTAGTGATCTTGCAATGAGAGCAGATATGCATGGAATTCAAGAGTGGTTATCATTTTATCTTAAAGCTCCAATGGTTGGTCCTGGATTGAGAGCAGAAAATGATTTATCTATTCAGTTATTAAAATTAGAAAATACATTACGTTTCTTTACTAACGAAGAGATCATAAATCACCTAGGTCTTGTACACTATGGGGTTGCAGAAGAATAAAGAAGATTGTTAATTTTATATAAGTGATTTAGCACTAAGGTTTTTTTATTTTGATTTAAGATTTTTAAATCTTTGTTTGAAAATTCATTTTTATTTTTATTGGAAATAAGTATCGTATGCATTTTGATTTTTTTTGCAGGTAAAATATCTCTTTCGATATTATCTCCAATATAAATCGCTTCTTCTGCATCTGCTATAGGACTAAAGCTTTTTAACCCTAATTTAAATATTTTTTGATCAGGCTTTTGAAGTCCAGTGTAGTGAGAGTCAATGACCACTTTAAAGAGTGAACGTAAATTAAATTGTTCTAAGATTATCTCTAAATTGCCACTAAAGTTCGAAATAATTCCTAAGCGATTTTTAAATTGTGAACAATTATTAAGATGTTTTATTATTTTTTTATTTCTTCTTAAGTAATAGGATTGAATTTTTGTTATATTGGTAGTGATAGTATCGATATCTCGTTTAGTTGCTTTATTTGCAAATTGAGTATCCCCTCTTCGATTTAAATTACTAACTATTAAAAGCACAAATATATAATTCATTCCTTTTAGGTCAAGTTTTACAACTAATCCTTCATTATTTATAGTTTGATCAGCAAAACTATAAGCATCTTGAAATATCTTCCAATAATTCATGGAAAAATTAAATTGTTTTTGAAAAATATTAAAAAACAGATGACGAGAGTGAATACCATCTGAATCCAGAGTGCCACCAAAATCAAATAAAATAGTATTAATGTTTTTTTGTTCCAATTCTTGTTCTTGTTCTTGTTTTAATAAATTAATTTTTTGTTTTAATAGATTCAATGAAGAGATTAAATTTTTAGTTTGTTAATAGTCAACCCAATATCATAATAGGGTCAAAAAAATCCCAATAAATAATATTTTCAAAAAAATAATTGGCATATCATTTGCTCAATCTATCAGTAGATGTTAAATCCAGGGTCGCACAATTGTGCCTACACTATATTTATATTTTTTATTTTGGAGATTATTTTATGTGTTCAAAAAACAGATTTAAAAAAATGTTGACCATCGCTATGGCCTTCACAACTATCTCTGCAGTTACAATTATTACTTCTATTATTACTTCTATTAATTCAAATGCAGACATTCCTACTTTACCTATCCATCATCCTCTTCGCCCTATTCCAGCAACTCTTCTACGCACCATTAATCCTGAATTTAAACTTGCTTTAAAACTAACAACTCCAATTAAATTAGGTAAAATTCGTTTTGGTTCTAAGATACGTAAGGTTCAGTATCAACAATTTAATAGTAAGTACGCTCTTATCGAAGGCGATATCTTAGTGGCCTTAAATGCTATTTTAAACCCAAATATTTCTGATACACCAACTGGAAAAGATGTTTATGCTCGTTGGCCTGGTGGTATCATTCCTTATAAAATTGATCCCGCAATGAAAAATCAACAAAGAGTAACTGATGCTATAAAACATTGGGAGAGCATTAGTCCACTTCGTTTTGTTACTGCGAACGCTTCTCATAAAGCATTTGTAAAATTTATTGATACCGATACAGGTTGTTGGTCAATGGTAGGAATGACTGGAGGAGAGCAAAATGTAAACTTAGAGGCCGGTTGTTCTAAGGGAAATGCTATTCATGAAATTGGTCATGCAGTAGGTTTATGGCATGAACAATCAAGAAATGATCGTGACAGTTTCATTAATATCTTTTGGAATAATATAACTGAAGATAAAAAACACAATTTTAATAAAAAAGAAGATAGTAATTTTGAAGGCGATGATATTGGATCATACGATTATGAATCTGTTATGCACTATGGATCTTATGCATTTTCAAAAAATGGTGATGCTACCATATTAAGAAAAGATGGAACTACAATAGCTGGGCAACGTAATGGTTTAACATTAGCAGATATGGGTAAAGTTAGGGCCATGTATAAAAATTATATTCATGGTGATTGCTTAGGTATTAACTCCAATGCTTTAGAATTAAAATTCCTAAATAACCGTTGGACAATCGTTGAAAACGGTAACCATTTAGCTTTTTCTTTTGAAGCAAGTCAAAAGAATGAAGCAGAAGATTCAATTCAGATTTTAAGAAAATATAAGATAGCTCAAAGTTGTTTTGTCGGTCGCCCTGGTCCATCAATGGAATATCTTTTAGCAGCAGGCAATGTTGCTCCTCAAGGAAATTTAATTTCAAATGAAGATTGTATTTATTTTAACAATGATAATGTAGTAGTTGAAATTTTAGATAATGGTAATCATTATAGAATTGTCGCTAACAATTCAATTCTCGCTGATTTTGGAAATAAAAGAGAAGAAGCATATAGATCTTTCAGAGTAATTAAAGATTACAAATTAACCGAGCAATGTTTTGTAGGTCGTCCAGGCCCATCATTTAGATATTGGAAGAGATAATTAATCTCTTATTAATATGCCAGATGCTGCTTGATAATCAAAGTAAGCTAATTGTATAATATTCCCATGTTTATATATTCATATATTTTTATATTTTTTATTTAGGAGTTTATTATGGCAATTAGAGTAGCAATTAATGGTTTTGGAAGAATTGGACGCTTAGTCTATCAGGCCCTTGCTGATAAAGGTCTACTTGGTAAAGAGGTTGAAGTTGTAGCAGCAGTAGATGTATCTACAGATGCAAATTATTTTGCTTATCAATTAAAATATGATTCTGTTCAGGGACGGTTTAAACATAAAGTATTAACTGAAAAAAGTTCCCCTTCAAAAGAACAACCAGATACAATTATTGTTAATGGATGTAAAACTCTTTGTGTGGCCGCAACTAAAAATGTGACAGAACTTCCTTGGAAAAGTTTAGGTGTTGATTATGTCATTGAAGCAACAGGATTATTTACAGATTCAGAAAAGGCCAAAGGACACCTCGAGGCCGGTGCTAAAAAAGTTTTAATAACTGCTCCTGGCAAAGGTGAGGTTAAAACAGTTGTTTTTGGAGTTAATGAGCACGAATACGATCCATCAAAACATCACATTATCTCAAATGCTTCTTGTACTACTAACTGTTTGGCCCCAATAGTTCACGTATTATTAAAAGAGGGAATTGGAGTAGAAAAAGGCATTATGACAACAATACATGCTTATACTGCTACTCAAAAAACAGTTGATGGTCCTTCTAAAAAAGATTGGAGAGGCGGAAGAGCTGCTGCCGTAAATATAATTCCTTCTTCTACAGGAGCTGCAAAGGCCGTAGGTGAAGTTCTACCAGCAGTAAAAGGAAAACTTACAGGTATGGCATTTAGAGTTCCTACTCCTGATGTTTCTGCTATAGATCTAACGTTCACATCAACTAAAGATACTTCCATTGAAGAGATTGATGGATTACTAAAGAAAGCGTCTGAAACATATCTTAAAGACATTTTAGGATATACAAATGAAGAATTGGTTTCAACTGATTTTATTCATGATGAGCGTTCATCAATTTATGATTCATTGGCCACTCTACAAAATAACCTTAAAGGTGAAAAAAGATTTTTCAAAATAGTTTCTTGGTACGATAATGAATGGGGATATTCTTGTAGGGTTGTTGATCTATTAAAATATTTAGCATCTAAATAATTCGTAACTAGTCAGCTAGCTTTGGTAACTGGTCAAGGCCCTGAGGAAATTTTGATTCAGTTTCAGAGGAAAGAGGAGGCCTGCTTCCTGCAGGTCGCACGAATGACGAGGAAAATGGATCAAAATTTACCAGGGACCTGACCTAAGTTACTTAAAGAATATCTAGTGCTTTTTTTACGGCCGCTATTCTCTCCTCATCGCTACTACCTCCAAGCATAGTACACACAAAATTATATAGAGGTAAGTAACCGGAGGTTGCCGTTATTGCACTTTTGCATTCTTGATTGCTACAAAAAAAAGCGTTTTCCATCTTGGTCCAATAACCTTCCCCAGTAGTAATTTCTTCGCCACCGCTATCATCTGTTGAGCATTGGGGGGTGTATCTGTCGATTGTTCTTCTTAAAATATTACCAAGGGCATAGAAATCATTGCCCTGACATTGAACGAAGCTACTATATTCACCTTCGTATCCGCTTTTGTTAGGTATACCACTAATGGCCCCAATGTAGGACATCTTAGTGTCACTACTAAGCATTGAATTGTTAAAATTATTAAAAACTATTTGATTGTTATCATCTAGTCGTACATTTTCAGCATTAATATTTCCATGACAGATCCCTTGTTGATGTAAATTAATTAGTTTTTTAGTTGCATCTGACATAAACTTAGTTTGTTCTTTAACACCCTTGGCGTCGAGGTCTTCGGGCCTTTTAGGAAGAAATTTTCTTGTCCTTACTCCACTTACTGATTCTTCTAAGTTGCATGAATCTAAATTAACCTTTTTTGACTTAAGATATTGAGCTACTCTTGTTTCATTGTTGAGAGAGGCCGAATTTAATACCTCAACAAGTTCTCTCTTTTTATTTTCATTATCTATCTTTATACCAAATCGTTTTGCGTAAACCGTAGATGAAGGGCCTGAAGACCTATCATAAAACTGTCCAACTTTGCTCGTATTATCATATTTATAGACAAGTCCACATTCTGGTTTGTCTGCATCGTGAATTTCTAATTTATTTTCTGTTAAAGCATAAATTTCTTGTACCAGGCAATCATCATTTTTACGGAGTCCATTTTCCTTGTGCGGGCAGAATATGTAGTTATTAATATCGATTTTGTCGTGACTACTGGCCTTGTTCACACAAATAAATTTACTCTTTTCCCCTATCAAAATTACGGGTAATGAAGCATCTGCTCCTAGTAAAAAACACTTTGCAATTCGCTTGCAGGCCTCGGTCATTAATGAATCCGGTAAACAAATCTTGACAGTGTTTTTTATAAAAGTATCTCTTAAGGGATCTTTTCCCTTAATGGTAGTGAGAAAATCAAGGAGCTTCTCGTGGTTGTTCCGGCAGGCCATATCAACGGTGCGAGTATAATCTTCCTCCAGTATAAAGGTATCCGCGAAGTGTTTTTGTATTACCGGGGTCATCGGGGATGGGTTTTCTAGAGCGAACTTAAGTAGATCTAATTGAACATCATAAGCATAAGAAGGAAGACGTGAATAAAGTTCTGATCCCTCTTTTAAAAGGGTCTTGTGATCTATCTTCGTATCTTTAATCGCTCTTTTTAGACCTAAAGAGGCCACTTCTTTCTTCCTACTTACAGGTCCACCCCATGTTCCACTCATAACAAGAATTTCTTTACCCACCGCCACTTTACCTTTGGGAAGTGTAACTGATGCTTCATCAGAGAAAGTACTCTCCTTCGAACCAATTATATATTCGCCTTTTTGTAAGAGCTTCCAGTCTATTAAAGCATTCGCTTGTCCTTCGGGTGTATTCCTGGCCACACTACTATGAGGATAAGAAAATATTCTTCCTGGATATTTTTGTTCAAATTCTTTTAAACTTTTTCTATTATCAGTGGCAATAAAAAAAACTGTCTTGCTATCATTGGCCAGGGCCCTATCCATTTCTTGCATAAATACTCTTACGGGAGTTCTTTTATCGTACAAGTAAGCAAACGATTTTATCTCAACATCAGGACTAAAGGCCCTGTAGTGAATGCTGACAACCCTTTTCCCTTTTAAATTTTTTTCATAAAAATTTTCTGTTGCTTCCTCTACTGATGAAAGCGGTTTTAATAAGCTATAGAACTTCTTATATTGTTCATCGAAATCAGAATAAGATGGGCCAACTCTGGGAATAATTGCTCCTACACCGGTAAGATAAACTATTGGAGTGGGGCCTTGGCAGGTTAGATATAAATCATTAATTAGCTTGTTACTCTGTTCATCTTCCAGCGGAACATGAACAGAGTTAGCCCCGGAAATGGTCATCCATTTAGTGGCAATCAGAAGCGTATCATTTCCCTTATAATCTTCGACGTTCTTTAAAAATTTGCTCAACTTTTCCTTAAACTCTGTCCCCATATCATTGGGAGTTGTTAACTTGGGCCCACTAAAAAGCTGACCAAAGAGCGCAGGCATATGCCCTTCTTGGGTTTCCCAATTTATGATTAACTTTCTTTTTGTAAGCGATGCCCAGGCATAAGCACTGGCCATTAGACTAACTCTATTAAAAAGTCCTAGGGATGTTTGAACTACTAAGTACCTTTCCTTTTCATCATAGCTACCTCTACCTACCGTCATGGGATCGAAAGTACTTTCACTGCCAACAGTAGTACTAGAAGGAATTTTGCATTCTTGGTCTTTAATATTTTCGATTTTTTTAGCAAATTGTTGGCCTAGTTTCAGCGCCTCTTTTAATTCATCCTTCACTCCACTGATTCCATAATTGCTATAGGCCAATGTTAAAAATAAAACAGCAACCATTAAATAAAAATTAGTCATAGAAGCTCCAGGAAGCAGCTAACAATTAAAGTTCCACAATATCTATCGTCATAAATTTGATCATCATTATATAATGATGATTATAATAATGATTATAATTATAATGGTGATTCCATTATTTTTTTCTTTTTATCAACAACACTGGTCGCTTTTTTTTCTTTATTTTCTTCGTTTTCTTCAAAATTTTCTCTTTTGATTTTTTTCTTTCGATGGGTTTACGGGATATTGCTTGAACCACAGATTCATGTTTCCACTTGTCAATATTTCTTTTTTTAGTATCAATTTTAACCCCTACTAATATAATCTCTTTTTTTGAATTCTTGTATCTCTCGTAATACTCCATATTTCTAATTTGTTTTAGAGCAATCTGAGGTGATTGATTTAATTTGAATTCTATTAAATAAATTCTTTCTAAAAATTCTATTACCGCATCTATTCTCTCACCTTCCGTAGTAGATTTTTAAAAACCATAAAAGATAATTTTGATTCAATATTTTTATACTAAAATTTTAACAAAAAAATATTCCAATTAATTTTCAAAACAGCTTTTTGAAACTTTTGCCATTGAAAAATTATTTTTTACAAACAGTTGCCCATTGCTTGAGTATAA
>JADGAM010000107.1 GCA_015232015.1 Oligoflexia bacterium
TTTATTATAGACATTATAACTCAAAAGTAGAAGAAGAGAAAAAAGCTCTTACTAACCTTAATAAAGAACTTGATGATTTAAGAAGTAAACCACTAGAAGAGATAATTATAGAGTAATAAAAAAATTTATACCACCCAATGATAAAATGTATAATAATGGTAGTATGAATAAAAAAATTATTTTGTTAGAGCATCGGCCTGATTATCGGGCCATATATGGATTAAACTTGACCGTTTATATTGGGGTTGAAGTTTTGGTGGCCATAACTGTAAGAGAGGTTGTTAAATATTTAGAAGATTATGAGTGTACCTTGATATTTATCGATGCCAAAAGTTATGTGATTGATGTTGGTTTAGAAGTATTTAATCATTTATCTAAAAAGAATCTTCATATTCCTTGTTTTATTGTAGGCCAAACAAAAGCATTACAAGATGTAGTTACAGTCTTTGATTCTAAAATAGATTTAAAAAATATTTTGCATAATATTGCTAAGGTATTAAATGTAACTTCCATGTCGATGTATCAGGCGAAACATCCAAAATATTTTCCATTACCAATAGAATTTATTTTGCCCGGGTGGGAGTGTGCTTGTCCTCTATACAAAAAGGTATCAGTAGAGCAAGTGGCAGTTTCGTCAGAGCAAGTTTCGCCAGAGCAGGCCGCGGATCAAAATTATGAATTATTATTTGATACGGGTAGTGTTATATTAAATGATACTCTGGAAGCATTGGAGTGCGGGGATATAAAATATTTATATGTTGATGCAAAACTTAGACTAAAATTTGTTAATTCCTTAACTATGCAAATATCTGCTAAGTTAAATGATCCTAATCTAACATATACAGAGAAAATCTTAACTGTGGCCAAGGCATACCAAATGATTCAAGAACAGTCGCGACGAATTGGTATTGCTGAAAGTACAATTGCTTTGGCCAATGAATGTATTAAGGCCATGAATTCAATTATTGAGTTTTCTCCCGATCTCAATAGTTTGTTACAAGGATTATATCAACAAGACAGTTCATACTTGTATCGTCATAGTTTATTAATCAACTATATAGGGGCACACATAATTAAAAATATGAACTGGGGATCAAGAGAGCAGCAAGAGAAGTTTAGTTTTGTAGCGTTTTTCCATGATATTATTTTGAACAATGATGAAATGGCAAAATTTAGGACAGATTCTGAGGTATATAATAGTAAACTTCCTGAAGAACAAAAGAAATTAGTTTTAAATCATGCGCTCGACTCCGCCAAATTACTTTCAAAGGTAAAGAGTATTCCTTTTGGAGCAGATACGATAATAAAGCAACACCATGGAAATAAGAATGGTAAGAGTTTATCAGATATTTCACTAGGAATTTCTCCAATGGCGATAGTCTTTATTTTTGCGGAAGAGTATGCTCATATAATACTTTCAAATAAAGACTCTTCAAGAGAAATTGATAACTATGCAATCATAAGAATGTTAAGTTCAAAATATAATTTGCCAGCGTTTAATAAGGTCTTACCAGTTTTAAAAACATTAAAACTAACAGTGTGATGATGAATCTGCTATGGGATGTTGTGAGAGTGAAACTTTAAAAACACCTCATCCATAATATTAACAATGTTATCGATGGTTTCTTTATCAATGGTCATTGCAGGTTGAATTCTAAAGCTAGAAGTATAAGACATAGTTAAAAGACCACGCTTTAAGAATTCATCAAAAATAATTTTGCATTTATCTTTTGCAAGTGGTGGTAGAGGTAATTGAGGTGACCGAAGCGTTTTTTTCGAATTATTAGATGAATCAACAAATTCAATTCCCATGAATAGACCCTTACCGTGGACCTCCCCAATAAAAGAAGGAAAGCGCGTAGGGTAATCTTTTATTTTACTAAGAAAATACTCTCCCATAAGACGTGAATTTTCTACTAAGTTATCTTGATCGATTATTTGTAGGGCCGCTAAACTGGCCGCCATGGCCAGCGGATTTCCTCCATAACTTGAAGATGAGCCTGAAGGGTTTGACCAAGGTTTAGCACTAGTAATCTCTTTGCTAGATATTATTGCGCTTAAAGGAAATCCGCCTGCAAATTGTTTTCCCACTGTAATTATATCAGGCCTAATTTGAGAGTGCATATGACCATAATATTTTCCGGTACGACCAAAACCCGAAATCATCTCATCCACGATTAAGAGTGCTTCAAACTCACTAGCAAGATCAGCTATGGCCTTCATATACTCATTTGGTGGTATTACATTTCCTGCTGTTCCTTGCATAGGCTCTATAATGAAAGCTGCAATTCCTTTGCTCTTTTGCATTTTAAGTTGTTTTCTTGCATATTCTACACAATAAAGGCCACACCCCTCGGGATAACCCTTATCTTGTAAATTAAAAGGGCAACGAAAACAATTTGCATAGGGGATGAGGTGTGCACCCGGGGCAAATGGCCCATATGAATCTTTAAAGTCAGAGCCCATGAGTGATAAAGCACCAGATGTTTTGCCATGAAATCCACCCCAACAACTTACGAACTCCCATTTACCAGTATAATTTTTTGCAAGTCTTAGTGCTGATTCTACTGCTTCAGCACCACTTGAATAAAATTGTACTCGATTTAAATCAGGGTGTGCTTTATGTTCATTTATTAATTCTAACAATTTCACTCGCACTTCAGAGGTAAAACTGCCTATTACAGCTTTATTTAATTGTTCACTTAGTGCTTTAATATATTGAGGGTGTGAGTGGCCAATGCCTCCTACACCTATTCCTCCTATGATATCCAAAAACCTGTTGCCATCGATATCTGTGATAGTTGAACCTAGTGCATGGTCGACTACGATACCGGCCATCAACGCAAAGCCTTGCAGCCCTGGGGCCAACAGATTATCTTCAATAGCACGAAGTTTTTTACTTTTGGGGCCAGGTATACTTTCAGTAATAATTTGTGAGGTTTGATTTAATGGATAGGAATAATTTAGGGTGGTGTTCATATTAGTCATAGATTTAGTCATAGATTAGTCACAAATAAAAAATTTTTGTAGTTACAAAAAAGTGGTTAAAAGGGCCATTAAAAGAATTAAGTTCCCATTCCTAACGTTACTACTCTTTACAAATATTTTCTAGAGTAAGTGCGATATTTTATAATCTTTCTTTGATAGTGCTGTTATAAACCAAATTAATTTTAATCTTTAATAAATTTTGATATGCTCTTTTTTTAATAAAAATACCATAGATAAAAAGAAGTGAGGTGAGGTGAAGTGATTATACGATTATTAATGATTAATTTAGCATTTAGTTTCATATTACTAAATTTAATTTCTTGTACAACATTTTTTTGTTCAGGTGGGAATTTTCATCAAATAGATAATGATCCCAAGAGTGGCCTTGCAATTTATAGATCAGCATGGCCAGATGAAAATCTTATTAAAGAGTATTGTAAACAAGGGATTAGTGAAATAATGGTTCTAAGTGGTAATGCTGAAGAATTTGAGAGTAAATTTAAAGAGCTTTGTCCATCACTTAAAGTTGTATACAATGAAAAACAAGATACATCGATACCCTTAAATGAAGATTTCTTGAAAAAGTTTGATCAGTGGATTATGGATACAAAGTCATCAGGAAAGAAAATTGCAATAAGATGCAATTGTGGAAGTCATCGTACAGGTAGATTGTCGGCCTATTATCAAATGAAATATCAAAATCTAAACAAAGAAGAGGCCAAAAAATTTTTAAGTGAGAAAGGAAAGTGGATGTTTCTTTTTCCAGAGATATATGAACAAGTAGATGCACTATATGATTATATTCACCATAAAGAGTGTTCAGTTGTAAATAAAAAAAATTGTGTTATTACTTCGAACTATGCGCATTTATGATCTCTTGGGGGGCCTTTATGATAAAATCCCAACCTTCTAACATTCCATCTAAACTTCAATTGCACCATCGTAAAAAGTTGCTTTATATTTTGTTTTATCACTGTTGCTTTCAATACCTGAGATTATATCCTGAACCATAGATTTAATGCTTACTAAGTTAATAGGATTAACTAAATACGAACAGATATTTAAATTTTGTGCTACAATTTTATTTTCCTCTTTACTGCCTGAACTTAAAACAACAAATTTGGCCTGAGGGTAATTAAAACGAATTATTTGCATAGTAGTAATGCCATTCATCTTTGGCATATAAATATCCATAAGGGTAAGAGTTGGTCTATGTAAATTATATTTTTCTAAGGCCTCTTCCCCGCTAGAGGCCTCCTCTACACTATAACCGCAATTCTTAAGCATCCCAATGATAGCATGTCTGATAGTTTTGGAATCTTCTACTACTAATATTTTTTGTTGTATGCTTTCGATGACATTTAAATCATTTGCATTAATCAATGTTCGAAAGATTAGTTTAAAAAATGGAGAATTAAATGTTAGTAAATAGCTGGTTGAATTTTTAGAATTATTATTAGAAGAAGGTTCAATATAACAATTATTAAATGTCATTATAGGATTTATTTTAATATCAATGTTGGAAAAAAAATCCAATTTACTCCAATTTAAAATTATTTTTCTGGTTAATATATTGGTAAATTCAAGTAATAAATCATTGCTAAAATCATCAAAATTATCTAAAGCAGAGAGATTTAAATTTTGTGCCATAGAAGAAGCTAAAGATAGGGCCATTCCTTTATCAGGAAATCCTAAAATAAAATCTCCAGATATTTTTTTATCTTCAGAAAAGAATGAAATTATATAGGAAAAGGGTAGGGCCAAAGTTTTATTTGAATTAATTTGAACATCTAAATCAACTACATTTAGAGAGGTCATTTTTTGAATAATTTCTTGAATAGCATCACTTACTACATTTAAGCATTTTTCTTTCATTATAATCCTAGTATTAAAATTGATTTAAATTTTTAATGGATTTACAAATTACAAAAGAAGTTTCGGTAAATTTTAGATTTTATTTAAAAAAAAATCGTATCACTTTTTTTATTTTCAGTATTAAAGGATCGTAGTAAGGGACCGTCTAAAAAATCATTTAGATTGATTTTTGAAGTTAGGGTGTTTTTCTATTAAAAGAAGAATTTCGAAAAATTTATGATTTTTTACATAATCAATTAACATCTGCCTATCTTCTGAAATAATTCGATAATCAACATCAAGATCTTTTCTGCTTAGAAGTAGTTTAGCAATTTCTAAATTTCCTTTTATTAATGCTGCATCTAAGGCCCTGCGCCCATCATTGGGTCGTTGATAATTAATTTTTAATTCAGGAACTTCAATGAGCTTTTTGATGATGTTGGCATAACCATGAAAAGCGGCCCTTATTAGCATTGAACTGTTAGAAAATTGATGGGTTTTATTTATGTCGATGTTAGTAAAAGGAGTGTTTTTTGCACAAAGAGTTTCAATTTCAGAAAGATATTGAGGTATTTCAACATTTGTTGTTGAATCGGTGGCGGAGTCACTGAGTGCCAGATTCCAATACCATTTCAATTGAATATTATTAATAAAATCATCTTTAATTTTTTGAAGATGGGGAAAGAATATTGGATCACTTTCTTGAATAGATAAAATGATTTTATCGGATTCAAAATTAGTGTTAGGATCTAATTCAATAGGGGATTCGCTTTTATTTCTTTTTAATACTTTTAATAACATATGTTTTTTTAGTTCACGAGTTCTATCTAAATCTTTTGAATAATTCGTTATGATAGATAAAAGATTAGTGCGATTGGGTTTTTGTGCTAAATTTATAGCTGTTTCATTATTATTATTTTTGATATTAGGATCTATATTCGGGTGAGATAATAATAATTTTACAACCTCAATATTTCCACTTTCTACCGCCCAATGCAGGGCCGTATTTCCCATGCGGTTTTTATGATTAATATCTATTTCTTGTATTTGCAGCAATCCTTCAACGAGTTTTGTAAAATTATATGTGCTGGCCAATATTAAGATGCTATCTTGGAATTCATTTGTTGCATTGATATTATTATTTTGTAAATCAGTTTTTAAATTGGCATATTTAACAGAATCATTCATGTATTTAAGTGCGGCCAATATAGAATCATTATTGTTTACAAAAAGTACTTGATAGATTGCTTCTTGCAAATTATTAGGAATTAATTTTTGAGTAGTAGTGGGTGAAGAGTTAGAATCAGATTCAGCATTAAAATGAAAACATATTAATATATTTAGAATAAAGAATATTTTGGCACTGAAATATTTTTTAAAAATTGATAGATGTTTTTTTGTTAATTTTTTGGTTATCATTTTTGAATTGTTGTTAAACTATAAACTATATTTCGATGTTTTCTAAACTTCCTAACAATTGGTTTAAGGAATCATCCCAAGGAATAACCGCCTCTTTACTAATAACAAGTAAACAATAAAATGGCCCCACATCAGATTCAAAAGGTATAATAATGATTGGTGAATTTTCAGGTGTAGGTAAGGCCAAATTGTCTCCTACGATGGTTACTGGAATTGATGCCTCAAAACCACCTTGCATTTGATCGTTAATAGTTGACTTTAAATTTCCAATAGTAATATTAAGCCATTCAGATGCTAAGTCGCGAATTTCATCTTGTAATACTTTAAACTCTTCTCCAAACATTGAAGAAACAAATTTTAGAAAAACATCCTCTGAAAACCAAAAAATTATAGAAAAAGAGAGGGAATTGGATTTAATTTGAGCAGTAGTAGTAAGCTGCATAGATTGATCAATCCCTCTCCAGGTCCCCTCTTTATTTTGAAGATAAGATTTATGAGGAATAACTTTAAGATTACATTGTGATTCAAATACATTTCGAATAGTACTAATTAATGGACGTAATAAATCTTTAAATTCCATAATTATTTTTCCAGTAAAGATATTATTTTTGATAATTTATCTTGAATGGTTTTTTCATTAAAGGGTTTTAGTATATAGTCCGTCACACCTATTGCTACTGCTTCTTCGTGAGTTTTCTTTTCTGATTCAGCTGAAATAATAAAGAAAGGAAGATTTTTAAATTTATCACTATTTCTAACTTCTCTAAGTAACTCTATTCCAGACATATTGGGCATATTTAGATCTGAAAAAATAACTGAGATAGAATCATCTTTATTAAGTGTCTCCCAGGCCTTTTTACCATCAGAAGCTTGAATAATATTTGTTAGACCAAGGCTTTGTAGTTGCTTTGATATAAAAAGTCTCATTCCGGCCATATCATCGACTACTAAAATCTTTAAGTCGGCCTTAAACATAAAAATCTCCAATGATTAAAGTTTATAATAATATTCTAAAATATCTTGTCTAGAACTTCTCTAGAACTTCTCTAGAACTTCTTTGGAATCTCTATAAAACCTTATAAGATATTTCGGACAAACTTATAAAAAAGTTAATTGAATTTATTAGTGTATTTAAAATTTTTAAATGATAAATAATTTTTATTATTTTCAAGCAACTAATTTATTTTTATTGTCAGTATTTTCATTATTATTACTATTAGAATTTTGATCATACGCTACAGCATTTAGAGTATTAACATCTAGAGATTGATGAGTTTTAACTTCTAAGGCACAAGTTATTTCTAAAACATTGCTATGAAGTTTCCAGAAGAATTCAAATGTTTTTTGATTATTGGGTATTATAGAGGAATTATTTTTAAATCTGGTCTCAAGTTCTTTTATTGATTGGAGTGTTTGCTTATTAGGATGTATTTTCTTTTCAAGTGTTTCTTTTATTTTTCCAGAAGAAAGACTACAGTACTCTTTCATGAAATTATCAATTCCTAAATTTGTTGTAGGCATTTTCGAAGGTAGTTTTTCACATAATGAATCAATAAATTGTTTTTCAATTTCTTTTTTATTGTAAATCACTTTGAATATCATATTAATTTCTGAAGAAGGTAATACAATAAAACTCATTTGGGTTTTGAGATTTTTATTTATATTTTTATTCACAGAATTTAAAATGGTAATTTCTGTATATGTTCTTAAGTGATCATCAAAAAGATTTTTTGTAATATTTTGACATTTGTTTATGAATGGAGAAAGATCTTGAATGCAATGTGAATGAACATTTATAAATTTTTTCATTTTAAGTACCATTTATTTAAAAAAAAGTAGATGATAGTAAAATTTTAGTTATAATCTAAAATAAGAACAACATTTATTTTATAAAATGAATTGAATAAAAAAACTGAAAAAAAATAACAAATAACATAACTATATTGGTTATTTGTTTTATTTTAAGTAGGAGAAAACATGTTTTTTATCAGAAGTTATAATATAAAAACGCTAGCAACTACATGTATATTGGTGCTAGTGGGATTACTACTCACTTTAGGTATGATTTCTTTATACCAAACATCTAACATTGTTAATAATGTTGAGTTTATTGTTAAGGATAGTTATCCTAAGGTAAAAATTGCACATCATTTAATGTCTGAAATTCTGTCAATAAAAGTTGATGCTAGAAATGTAGTAACTAAATTACAAATAGGTACTTATAAATCAAAGATTGAAAATTCGTTTGTTGCTATTGAAAAAGATTTAAACTTTTTAGAGAGAATGTTAAAAACAGAACAGGGTAAAAGGAGCGTAGTTGATTTAAAAGAAGCATATATGTTATGGAAAAAAAATATATTAGATTTATTAGATAAGATTGGAAATGGAACAGATCCAAACATTCAAACAATAATTTTTTCAGACCAATTTGTGAATTTAGAAAATAAATTAATAGAGAATATTGAGATATTAGTAAATTTTCAAGAAAATAAGGTTGAATTGGATTATGGATTAATTTATAAAACCTACACCAATAGTAAATTGGTAATGATATCTGCAATAATAATAAGTTTTCTGTTTGGAATTGTTGCTACACTTTTAATGTTTAAAATTTTAAAATCGATATCTTCAACAATAACTACTTCTCTAGAGAGTATGATTGTTTCATCTCATCAAATAAGTGAGGGAAATCATGATTTAGCATTGAGAACTGAGGAATCATCGTCAACAATAGAAAAAACTTCTTCTATATTACAAGAATTAACTTCTGCATTTAAACAAAATACAGATAATACTAGTAAAACATTAAGCATAGTTGAAAGTTCAGTAAATGAATTCAAAGGAGGAGAAGAACTTTCATCAAAAGTTAAAGCAAAAATGCATGAAATAAACAGCAGTTCAGAAAAAATTGCAGAGATTGTTGGAATGGTTCAAGAGATTGCTTTTCAGACTAATATATTGGCCATAAATGCTGCTATTGAGGCAGCAAAGGCCGGGGAATTGGGACAAGGATTTGCAGTGGTGGCCATAGAGGTAAGAGATTTAGCACAAAGATCTCAAGAAGCAGCTAAAGAGATTAAGATTTTAATTGAAAATAGTGTGCAAACTATCATCCAAGGAAGCAAATTAGTAGAAAAGAATGACGATAAAATTCATCAAATAGCTCAAGGATCAAGAAAGGTATTAGAATTAATTACTGATATAGCAGCTACTTCTAAGGAACAATCAGAGGGAATAGTACAAATAAGTAAGAGTGTAATAGAATTAGATTCAGTCACTCAGCGAAACTCAACGCTTGTGGAGCAAATATCATCTGCAGGTGATAAAATGAAGAATGATACACATATGATGTCAGAGTTATTAAAAAAGTATATTGTTTAGAATAGATTCTATTGTTTAAGAGTATAATAAAATACTTTCTCGTTTTTTTAAATACTCATCAAGACCATTTTTTTCAAGTTTTAATAAATTATCAAATATGTCTTCAGCATTTACTTCTTTATTAATATTTTTTTCTTCTACCCATTTTCTAATTTTGTCACTGCCATTTATTATATCAATTGGCATTTTTTTAAATTCATATTCGTAGGGAGGAGACTTCCATTCAAAATGATTTTTTAAATTTAAATCATGATAAAGATATTTTAAAAGTAAGTGTCCTGTTTTCCAAGGTCTAAAAACATTTTTATCAGTAACATGAATTTGTAGCCCTCCACAACTTTTGCCTTGGTGTTTGTTAAATGTAGGCATAAAATATAATGGACGAAAAATGAATCCTTTAAGACCCAAACGATTAAAGATATTTTTCATTTGTTCACAAAATGCAAATGGTTCTAAATTTGGATGCCCTATTATTTCTAAAGCACGAACAGTGCCTCGACCTTCTGAAATATTGGTACCTTCAAAACTTACGGTAGCAGGAAATGTGTAAGCTGCATCTGCATTGGAGATATTAGGAGACGGTATAACAAAAGGAAGTTTTGTTTGCTCAAAAGACATCTCCCTTTGCCAATTAAGCATAGGAATAATTTCTAATTTTAAATTGCTGGCCATTATATTATTAGTATCACAAAAATCAAAACCATATTTTTGGACCATTAATGCCACTTCAGCAATCGTAAGTCCATGACGGGCCGGTAATGGGTGCATTCCTACAAATGACTTATAATCCATCTCTAAAATATTACCTTCAATTAAATCCCCGCCAATAGGATTAGGGCGATCTAAAACCACAATGTTAATATTTGTTTTTGCTTGTTGGTTTAATTTTGCAACTGTCTCCATCAGCAAAGTCATAGTGTAGATGTAGGTGTAAACTCGGCCTCCAATATCTTGAAGGTCAACTAGAATTGTATCTAAATCTTTTAACATCATTTCTGTGGGAGTTCTTGTATTAGAGTAAAGACTGTAAATATAAAGATCTAATTCTTTATGAAAAAAATCACTACTTTCAACCATATTATCTTGGACATTAGTTAAAAAACCATGTTGAGGACCAAAAAGTTTTTTTAAATTTTTTCCTAACAATTTTTTTAATGGTAATACCGCCAGTTCTAAATCAGATGTAACAGCGGCACTATTACATAAAAGTCCAATGCGACCTTGCAAAACATTATGATACTTTGTCCCTTGTAGAAGTTGTTCTAAACCAGTTATAACTTTCATAATAAATCCTTTGATATATTTAGATGGCCCCGCTAAGAGAGTGTATCACAATGAAACAATATCTGTATTTAATGAAAGATGTAATGAAAAATGGAAATACAAGAGCAGATCGAACGGGAATTGGTACTCGTTCCATTTTTGGTGCTCAAATGCGTTTTAATTTGCAAGAGGGATTCCCTCTGATTACAACAAAAAAAATACATTTAAAATCAGTTATCTATGAATTATTGTGGTTTTTACGAGGGGAAACCAATATTAAATATTTAAAAAAGCATGATGTGCATATTTGGGATGCTTGGGCGGATACTGAAGGAAATTTAGGTCCTATATACGGGGCCCAATGGCGCAAGTGGGGTGCTGCTTCGAAAAATGTAAAAATAGTTGATCAAATAAGTGATGTAATTAAAAGAATAAAAAATGATCCAACATCAAGGCGTCTTATTGTGAATGCTTGGAATGTGGGAGAGCTTGAACAAATGGCCTTACCTCCATGCCATACAATGTTTCAGTTCTATGTTGATGTAGAAAAAAAAAGATTATCTTGTCAGCTTTATCAAAGATCTGCAGATATTTTTATAGGAGTACCATTTAATATAGCTTCATATGCGCTACTTACGATGATGGTGGCAAAGGTCACAGGGCTTGAGGCCTTTCATTTTATTCATACTTTTGGAGACGTACACCTTTATCTAAATCATATAGAGGCGGCAAAAACACAACTCAAGCGGAGTCCATATCAACTTCCCCAGATGAAAATAAATCGAGAAACAGATAATGTTTTTGATTTTTTGTATGAGGATTTTCTATTATCAAATTATAATTCCCATCCTCACATAAAAGCAGAGGTAGCAGTATAATGATCATATCAATAATTGTGGCCTATCATAAGGAAAATAAGTTAATTGGTTTTGATAATAAATTACCTTGGCATATATCTGATGATTTAAAACGTTTTAAAAAATTAACAACAGGGCACTTTGTTGTTTTTGGAAGAAATACATTCGAATCATTACCAAATTTTAATCGATTTATTTCAGAGGGAATTCATCCCTTAAAAAATCGAAAGATAATAATTTTATCCAATAATAAGCAAAAATATCTTAATCGCAATAAGTGTTTAGATTTATATTTTGTAGATTCATTAGACCAGGCCATAACTTTAGCTAAGGAACAAGGAGAAAGTGAATTATTTATGGCCGGAGGAAGTAAAGTATATCAACATGCCATAGATCGCGCCAATAAAATTTATTTAACTGAAGTACATAGTGAAATTGTAATTGCAAGTAGTACAATTAGTGTAAGTAGTAATGCTGAAGAAATAACCAATAAAGTATTTTTTCCTGAATATGATTTAAGTAAATGGAAAGTAACAAGTGAAGAAATTTTTGAAGGATATACTTTTAAAACATTAGAGAGGATTTTTTAATTTTTTAATTTTTTAATTTTTAAATTTTTAAATTTTAAGTTTTTGTTAAGTTTTCAACCAGTGCTTGAATTTGTTTTGCATACATTGCTTTTTGGCGCTGAATTTTCAATTGTAATTTTTTTATTCGATCAAGAAGTATATCTTTAGTAAATGGCTTTAAAACGTAATCAAGTACACCAACGGGAACACCCATTTTTAAAAGTTCCATCACCTTTGTAGGATTTGATTCTGCAGTTAATACAACAATCGATGCATATGTAATTCTTTTTTCCAATAAGGCATTTAAAAACCCCGGGCCATCAAGCACTGGCATCTGCCAATCCAGAAGTATTAAATCAAAATCAATGGTTTTTTTTAATACTTCTAAAGCTTCTTGTCCGTTGGTACTACATTCTACAATATGGTTTTCTTTTTGTAGAATAATTTTTGTCATAGATAGAGCAGTTTTAGAATCATCGATTAATAAAATTTTCATAGGTAAAAACTCACATGTGATTTGTCTTTTTACTTATTATTTAAGGGAACAGTTTCTTCATCTACTCCATTTTCTAATATTTCTCTCATCTTTTGATAGCGAACACTTTTTGCCTCCTTTTTTTCATTTGTACCAATAGAAGTAGAAGTAGGAGTTATTTTTGTAGTTAAAACAGCAGCTTTATTTTTATTTCCTTTTTTGTTGTCTGCTTTTTTAGCTATAACGATTTTACCATTAGTATTTTTTTGTAAAACAATATTACCTATTGCTACCTCTTTTCCTGACTCAAGTGCAGTATTTAATTTTATACTAGTATTACCACCTAACCTGCTAATACAACCTAATGTGGCCGCCGCAGAAATTTCATCCACTTGAAAGTCATCTCCAATATTACATACTTTAGCAATATTTGCTTGCTCTTTGAGATCTAAAACTGAGTGAGTTGCATTGTTTGTTGTAAAAGAAACTCCTCCTGCTTTAGCTGCAATTGCAGAATTTGTAGTGCCAGCAGCGCTGGCAGCTTTGCCTGTAGAAGTAACATTTGCACCAGCTATAGCAGAAGATTTTGATTTTACTGCTTGTGCCTGCTGCCCTCCTCCTTGAACTGGATTTTGAACTTGTCCCTGTTGACCAAGAGATGCTTCATTGGCCATTCCTGTTCCTGTTTGAATACCTTGGTTATTATTGGCAAGTGAATCAGCAGATGGTGAAGAGGAAAATCCTTTTTTATAAGATTTGCCTCTATTACTATTTCCATTATCGCTATCACTATCACTATCACTATCAGTATCACTATCACTATCACTATCACTATTAGCAAAATTGGTTTTCTTTTCTCTTTTTTTATTTTTTAAGTTCGCCAAATCATCTTCTAATTGTTTATTTTTTTTCTCTAAAGTACTAATTCTATCTGATTCGGCACTTGCTTGAGCACTAATTGTATTTGAATTCCCACTATTATCGCTTTTAGAATTTGATTGTGATGAAGAAGCATGTTTATTGGTATTAGAAGGACTAATTATTGAATTAGAAGCATTTGAGTTGCTAGAAGGAGCAACAGATGATGGAGTTCTAGAAGGTTGTCTTGAAATACTATTTGAATTTGAATCAGTAGTTGAAATAGCTGTAGAATCATCTGTAGATGTTGCTATTGATGAACTTGCATTGGCATTAGTATTACTTTTGTTTGTTGCAGAGTCAGTTTTTATAGTTGTACTAGAAGTTGCCTCTTTTGAATTAGAAGAAGATTTATTTGTAGTTGCAGACTGGTTTTTACCTGTAGTAGAACCATTGCTACTAGTGTCGCTATCAC
>JADGAM010000108.1 GCA_015232015.1 Oligoflexia bacterium
TTACTGCGAATGAGTTCTGTTAAAAGTTTAAATTCAGAGGGAGTGAGATAAAGCTCATCATTATTTTTCCATACTCTTCGTTGTTCGATATCAATTTTTATAGAGGAGAAATTAATAATAGATGAACTATTTTTATTATTTTCAATGTCAAATAAATATTTACTTCTTCGTAGTAAGGCCCTAATTCTGGCCAATAAAACATGAATATCAAATGGTTTTGTCACATAATCATCGGCCCCCGCCTCAAGTCCTTTTATTATATGTTCAGGAGTAGCAAGGGCGGTTAGCATAAGTATTGGAGTAGATTTTAGCTTTTCATTTTTTCTTATTAAAAGGCAAAGATCCATTCCAAAAACACCTGGTAACATAATATCTAAAATACATAAGGCCAAAGGATTATTTTCTTCGGAAGAGATACTCTCTAAGTATTTTTTGGCCTCACTTCCAGAGGAGAGCCACATCATTTGATAATTATCTGATTCATTTTTTAAAACATGAATTTGAATTATTTCAGCAATGAAAGGGTCATCTTCAACAAGTAAAATTTTACTTTTCAAGTTTGAGTTGTCCATAAATTTTTTTTCTACCTTTTTTAATTTATTGTTTAAAGTTTAAGTACTTAAAAATTTTTAAATAAACAAGAGTAATATAGTCAATAATCATTCATAGACATGTTGTGCTAATAAAATAAGAATATAGCAATTTTTTTGTTTATAAGTATATAAAGAAAAATTATTTGGACAAATAATAAAAATAACAAGTAGATTTTAAAGAAGAAAATATTAGTAACTGTTAGGAAAATGTTAAGAAAAAAATAAGTAGAGAGCATGTTATTATCGTTAATGAGGAGGTTCTTAAAAGATGTACGGGCAAACAAAGGAAAAAGAGTTGAATACAAAAGATATTAAATTTTATGAAGGAATGGAACAATTGTGTCTTTCTCTAAGTCATAATGGATCATTATTAGTTGTAGAAGAAAATGCAATGACAATTGGTTGGGCCACAATTGGAATGATTTGGAGTAAACCAATAATTACTGTTTTAGTAAGAAAAACTAGATACACCTATGAACTGCTTGAAAGAAGTAATTACTTTACAGTTTGTGTACCAGAAGCAAACACCTTAGAAGAAGAGTTACTTTTATGTGGTACTCAATCTGGACGTAATGTAAATAAAATTAAGGAATGTAATTTTAATCTTATGCCTGGAAAAATTTCGAAGACAAATATCATAGCTGATTGCTCACTATTTTATGAAGCAAAAATAGTTCATAAAAATGAAATTTCTGCAGATACGGTAAATAAAAAAATAAAAGATAATTATTACTCTACAGGACATTACCACACTGTCTATTATGGAAAGATCGAACACTCATATCTGAAGATCAAAGATGGAAATAATAAAAATAATAAACGTTGATCTTAGGGTCAATGCTCCTGCGAAGGTTATTATTTTTTGTAAAACTTCATTCGCATTTTCTTCTTATCTTTTTTATTTGTCTACTAAGTGTTATGTAAGGTTTTGTTTGAATGTTTAACATTGTAAAAATTTATAGCTCGATATAAATAAGAACTTATCATTAATAAGCAAGATTATTTAAGCAAGATTATTTAATCAAGATTATTTAGCAAAATTATTTAAACAAGGTTTTTTTATTTTTAGTTAGAAATTATTTATAACTAATTTATAACTATAAGAAGCATTCCAAAAGAAGCATTTAAATTAACCTCATTTTATTAATTATGATGTAAATTTTTTTTTACTTACATGATGTAGGAAAAATAAATATTTGCACGATATTTTTTATTGGTTACCGTTACCACCAAATTGGAAGGTGGTCTAAAAATATTTTTTAGTTAATTTTTACCACGGAGAGGTAATATGAATATCGTTTATGTGTCTGACCAATATTGGCCAGCATTCGGTGGTGTAACTGTTTCCTTAGATTCCTTCAAAAATAAGTTGGTCCAAGTAGGACATAATGTCTCTTTGTTTGTTCCTGATTACCCTAATGCCAATGAATGGGATAAGGAAAAAAATATCAAAAACGTTTTTCGATTTAGATCTTATGGACTCTTTTTTAATGAAGAAAATAGATTAGTTTATAGATCAGAAAAGAAAAAAATCTTTGAAGCACTGGATTCAATCAAACCGGATTTAATTCATATCCATACTGAATTTACTTTAGCAAAAATCGCTATTTCTTATTCAAAAAAAAAGAACATTCCTCTTGTTATAACCGCCCACACCAATTGGGAGGAATTAATACATGAATATCTAACCTTTGTACCTAATAGAACAGGAAGAATTTATTGTCGTTTCAGATTACGACGACTATTTAATAAGGCAGATTTGGTTATCGTTCCTACTTATCTTATGGAGATGCTATTAAATCTATATTATGTTCGAACACCAATGCGGATCATTCCAACAGGTGTTGATGAAAATTATTTCATTTGTAATGATGATAATAAAGAAATAAAAAAAGAAATTAAAATCGCAGATGACCCTGTATTTGAAAATATTTTTAATACAATTAAAGATCACAAAACAATGTTATTTGTAGGAAGAGTAGCAAAAGAAAAAAATATAAAATTTTTAATAAATGCTCTTCATAAACTAATATTAAAAAATGATAATCTTAAACTAATGATTGTGGGAGATGGTCCAGATAAAGCAGAGCTTGAAAAATATATCCATAAAATGCAACTTAAAGATCATGTTGTTTTTACGGGATTTATAGAAAGGAGCAAGCTAGCACAACTTTACTCCATAGCAGATGTTTTCGTTTTTGCTTCCAAAGTAGAAAGCCAAGGGCTTGTTATACTTGAATCAATGACTTGTGGAACTCCGGTTGTGGCCATTGGGAAAATGGGCACCAGAGAACTTATGGGAGGTGATTTTGGTGGCTATATGGTAGATGATGATTTAGATTTATTTGTTGAAAAGGTTGATCTTCTATTAAATGATCCTCAAATATATAAAATAAAATCAACAGAGGCCTTACAAGAGGCCAAGAAGTGGAAAATTGATGTTATGGCATCAAAAATGCTTAGAGTCTACCAGACGCTAGTTGATAAAAAAAATGAGCTTCAATAAAATATCTATAGGGAAAAGAAAGGGAAAAGAAAAGAAAGGAAAAAGAAGATAAAGAAGATGAAGAAGGGACACTATGAAAGGTAAAATAAAAAAAATAATTTTTGTTTCTATGTTTGCAATCGCAGCTACTACGTTATGGTATTTAAAATTAGAGTTGTTAACAACTGTGGTAGCTGAAGAGAAAAAACCTGACGTCAAAAAAATTCTAGACAGTGTTGATAGGCTTTATCGTTCTAATCATAGTTTTGCGACAATGGAAATGAGAATTGAAACTCCTGATTGGAAAAGAACATTGGAAATGAATGTTTGGGCATTAGGATTAGAAAAAACATTCATTAGAATTTTATCTCCACAAAAAGATAAAGGCATAGCAACACTTAGAATAAAAAACGAAATGTGGAATTTTTTTCCTAAGATAGATAAGAGTATGAAAGTTCCACCATCTATGATGATGGGATCATGGATGGGATCAGATTTTACAAATGATGATTTAGTGAAAGAAAGTACTTTCATTAAAGATTATGATTCTAAGTTGATAGATTATCAGTTCAAAAACAAAGATAACAATTATTATTATATAGAATTAAGACCTAAAGAAAAAACTGCTACTGTATGGGAAAAAATAATTGTGGTCATAAAAAAAGATAACTTCAATCCTTTACGACAAGAATACTACGATGACAAAGATGTTAAGGTGAGAGAGATCATTTTTAAAGATGTAAAAACCTTTGGCAATAAAACTATACCTTCAGTTATGGAGCTTACTCCTTTAAATAAAATTGGTCATAAAACTATAATTGAATATAAAGATCTAAAATTTGATAAGGTAGATGAAAGTATTTTTTCTCACGTTAATCTGCAAAAACGCATCTAGGCCCTAAATTCAAACAGTGGTCCATATTATGTTAATTCTAAAAATCGCATTTAGAAATATTTTTAGACAAAGAAGACGTTCAATACTTACCGCTCTTACTATGATTGGCGGTTATGTTTTACTATCTATGGCCCTTTCAATATCAGAAGGAACATATGGTACAGTAATTGAAAACTTTTCAAAGTCATATACCGGCCATGTCCAATTACATAAAAAGGGATATTTAAATAAACCTTCTCTTTATAGAACTCTTAATGATTATAAGTCTGTGGATAAAATATTAAAGACAGTTGAAGGGGTTAAGTCTTGGACGCCAAGAATTTTT
Source organism: Oligoflexia bacterium (assembly GCA_015232015.1). Classification (GTDB taxonomy): domain Bacteria; phylum Bdellovibrionota; class Bacteriovoracia; order Bacteriovoracales; family Bacteriovoracaceae; genus JADFZW01. The sequence goes on from JADGAM010000108.1 coordinate 4,299, forward strand.
TCTACAGCACTTGTATCTAAAGGTAAAAAAACTGCTATTGCTCGAATTGTTGGTATTGATCCAGAACAAGAAGCAAAGACAACTTCCATAAGTGATAAGATTAGAGAAGGAAAGTTTATTGATAGTGATCTTGATACTACTAAAGATACTATTAAAAATACTGTTAAAAATGAGGTAATGGTGGGTGCAGGCCTTGCTGAGATACTCAACTTAAAACTCGGAGAAGAAATTGTACTTGTATCTCAAGGGGCCGATGGATCAATTTCTAACGATATTTTCAAAGTAGTGGCAATTTTAAAAGGAGATATTTTTTCTGTAAATAGAAATTATTGCTATATGAATATTAAAGTTGCTCAAAGTTTTTTATCACTAGAAAATCGCTTTCATGAAATTACAATTGCTTTAGATCATTATAAATATGCTCAACAAAAAGCAAACATCTTAGATAAGACATTTAAGGATATGAATAATAACAATGTAGGTAATAAAGATAATAATGGAAATAATGGAAATAATGGAAATAATGGAAATAATGGAAATAATGGAAATAATGAAATAGAAGTTTTGCCATGGCCGGTTATTGAAAAACAATTTTATGATACTATGACATTCGAGAAACGGGGAATGCGCATCTGCTTATTTATTATTGTAATTATTGTTGCCATAGGGGTTCTAAATACAGTTCTTATGACTATTCTTGAAAGAACTATCGAATATGGAATTTTACGAGCATTAGGCACTCGTCCTTTTATGCTCTTTCGGATGATTATTTTGGAAAGTGGTTTTTTGGCCCTTATATCTATTGTTATTGGATTTATATTGAGCTTCATTATCAATTATTTGGTTTCCATTTATGGCATTGATTATCCGGCACCCATGGACATTGGAGGATTTTCAATAACAACAATGTATGGACTTATCTATCCTGGAGCTTTTTCAACACCTGCTATAGTAACTTTTTTTACTGCCTTGGTTGTCAGTATATTTCCCGCAATTCGCGCCATGAAAATAATTCCAGTGGAAGCAATGAGGATGAATTAAGGAGAACGTTTTAAAGGAGAATGTTTTAAATGTGGATGCTTATTAAACTAGCATGGAGAAATATATTTAGAAACAAAAGGCGAACGATACTATCGGGACTAGCAATTGGTGTAGGTCTTGCTGCTATGATGTTTGCTGATGCGCTAATAGTTAGCCTTGGTGAGACTATGGTTCATTCAGCTACAGTAAACTTTTCTGGAAATGCCCAAATACATAAAAAAGGATTTTTAAAAGATTTTGAAGTAGAAAAAGTAATCGCGGATAATTACAACAATAAACTTTTGCTGAATCTGCAAAAGGAAGAATTGATAAAAAGCTTTGCTCCTAGAGTGGTTAGTTATGGAATGTTAACTTCTACCTCTGATGCAAATAATATCATGCTTTATGGAATTGATCCTGAAATGGAAAAAAAGGTCTCCAAAATTTCAGAGGTCATAATAAAGGGGACAAATTTAGATACAAATTTAAATATAAAAGAAAGTCGAAAAATATTGGTAGGTAAAAAACTTGCAGATAATTTAAATATTGATGTTGGTGATAGAGTTGTGGTTACTGTTGTAAGATCCATAACAGGAGATCTTTCTCAGGAAATGTTTCGAATTGGGGGTATTTTTTCATTCGGCATCAGGGAAATGGATGAAAATATAGCATTCATGAATATAAATGTAGCACAAAATCTTCTCAATATTGGAAATAATATTCATGAAATTGCTTTGAACTTTAAAGACATAAATATTGCTGCTCAAGAGAAACTTCCATTTAAAGAAAAATATTCTCAAAATGGAAATGAGACGCTGGGATGGAATAAAATGTTTAAAGATTTGGCCACCATCTTGAATTTTACTCAATTTTCACTATTCATTCTCACAATCATCTTATTTAGTGTTATTGCTTTTGGTATCATGAATACTTTATTTATGTCTCTATATGAAAGAATGTTTGAGTTTGCAGTACTACGGGCAGTAGGTACCAGATCTAAATTAGTAGCAACAATGATAATTTATGAGGCGCTTATATTAGCACTCATAAGTACGGTAGTAGGAATTATTATTGGTGTGATTTTTATATATATTTTTTCTCATCAGGGAATAGATTATAGAGGTATTGAATACGCTCATTTAGTTTTCAAGGATAAGATTTATCCACATTTTAGATTAATTCAATTTATAATATATCCACTTTGTTTAATCATCTTTACAATGTTGGTGGGATTATATCCGGCATTTTATGCTGCCAGTATTGTGCCTGCAAAAGCGCTTAGAAAAACATTTTGATAATCATAAAAATAATTAGTAGCGGAGATAATTAAGTGAAAGAACATCCTAAAGAACATTCTAAGGAACATCTTGTAAAAGAGTATCCTGTAATAAATCCAGACATTTTAAGAACAGAAAATATTATAAAAACATATAAGAGCGGAGAAATTGAAGTAGAAGCGTTGAAAGGTGTTAATATCTCCATTAAAAAAGGTGAATTTACAGCAATAGCTGGACCTTCAGGTTCTGGTAAATCAACTTTTTTAAATTTACTTAGTGGTTTAGATAGACCTACAAAAGGTGTAGTGTATTTAAAAGAAAAACCCATTAGTGAGATGAGTGGAAATCAGCTTTCAGATTTCAGACGTGATCATATTGGATTTATATTTCAGTCATATAATTTAATTCCAGTTTTAACAGTAAAAGAAAATATTGAATATATAATGTTAATCCAAGGGATTTCAGAAGGTGAAAGAAAAAAAAGAGTGAATGATATTCTCCATGCTGTGGGACTTATGGGAATGGAAAAGAGAAGACCCTCCCAACTCTCTGGTGGCCAACAACAAAGAGTTGCAATTGCCAGAGCAGTAGTTTCTAGGCCAGACGTTATTCTTGCTGATGAACCAACAGCTAATTTAGATTCTGAAACCGCCAATAATTTAATTGATATGATGAGGTCTCTCAATGAAACAAAAGGTATAACCTTTTTATTTTCTACCCATGATAAAAAAATTATGGATCGTTCAAAAAGATTAATAATATTAAAAGATGGCAGAATTGATAGTGATAAGGGCCTTCCAGACCAGTTGAGTTTGTAGTTTATGAAAAAATTATATTTATATTTATATTTATATTTGTCTTTATTTTTACGTTTAAGTTATTTCATTGTTTCCAAATCTCTTATTATTATAGCTTTACTCATTATACAAAAATCATTTGCTGTGGATGGCTCTTTTAAGTCTTATTTTTCTTCTCTTAAAAACCCTAATGAAAATTCAGCAGATGGCCTAGTTACAAACACATTTAGATCCAAATTTACTTGGACAGCAAATGAGTACTATTCATTTTATGCTGCTTATGTCTTATCTGCTAATGTACAAAAAAATCAAATTACTCATTCAGAAAATACTCAAAAGAGAGATTATAGAGCATATGATTTAAAAACTGATTTATACCCCTCCAATTCCTCAGATGCATCAAATATGACATTGGCGCAAAATTTGGATCGATTGTTTATCAACTACTCTTTCTTGGGATCTAATAATATAAGTTTAGGAAGACAACCAGTAGCATTTGGTTCATCTAAAATGGTAAATCCAACTGATGTTCTAGTGCCCTTTACTTATCAAGAGCTAGATAAAGAAGAAAGAATAGGTGTTGATGCTATTAGGGCCAATATTTCGATTAGCGCTTTAAGTATGTTAGATGCTGGTCATGTATTCGGGGATAATTTAAACTTTTCAAAGAGCAGTACTTTTTTGAGATGGAAATTAAATTTATTTGAAACAGATATTTCTACAATGTTTATGAAGTTTAAGAAAAATTTATTAATAGGAATGGACTTAGCAAGAAACATAGGAGATGCCAGTGGGTGGCTAGAGGCCGCTTATGTCCTCCCCAAATATTTTGATGATTTTAGCAATAGTGGCAGTGATAATGGCAGTGATAATGATAGTGATAATGATAGTGATAAAAATTATTTCCGAGGAACATTAGGGATGGACTACAAACTAACACCACTAATTTATAGTTATTTGGAATATCATTACAATAGTGCAGGAACGCTTGATACTGAAAAATATATTTCTTTAGCATTAAAAACTGCTTACCGTGAAGGTGGAGTATCTCTTAAAGGTGTACATTATCTTATTCCGGGAATCACTTATGAAATAACTCCTATCTGGAAATTAACTGGACAATTTTTATATAACATTGTTGATTCTTCTATTCTAAACAATACATTTTTAGAACATAGTTTTGCTCAAGATGTGTTCATTGATTTAGGAACCTATCTGCCATTTGGCAAAAAATTCCAGCTAACACAAAAATCAGAATTTGGGGATTCGCCTAAAATTTTCTACTCTTCTATTAGATTGTATTTTTAAGCAGGCCCGCTAGGATGAGTTACTGACAATAATTGATCTCACAATAATTATTATTTATTAATAATTACCTCTTGTATATTCAATAGATTACATTGAACTTCATGAAACTTATTTTGTTTAAACAAATAAATATTTACAATCAAATAATATTTAACAACAAGAGGAGTTTAGAAAATGTATAATAATATTTTAATCAAAAATAGATTTCACTTTTATGTATTCATAGTTTTATTTGTAGTTGTTATATTAACCAATAATAATAACAATAATAAAGCATTTGCTTCAAATGATAATAAAGCAGATAAAACTACTGCACCAACTACTGAAAGAGCAATTGAAAAAGTTGTTGAAAAAGTTGTTGAAAAAGCGGTTGATAAAGCGGTTGATAAGGCCAGTGAAAAAATTGTTGAAGAAAAAAGTGCTATCGGAAAGGCCAAGACAGTAGAAGTAGCAGTTGTTCAAAATAGAGAACAGGCAGGTGTATCCGTAGTACCTCCTCTAGCTCTTCCTCCTTCTGCTCCTGATCCTAGTCTACCCACAGCTACTACTACAGCTGCTACAGCTACATCTACGACTACTAAAAATATTGGTAAGGTAGAAAGAGATACACAGACTGATTTAGTAACTACTTCTGATATTGGTGTGCATGCTATAGCTTCAGTAATAGATGAATCATTACATAAGAGAGTAAAAGAAGATGAAGGTGAAGATAAAGATAAAGCTGAAGACGAAGATAAACAAATAACAGAAAAGGTAGCAAAACTTAAAAAAGACATGGCCAGATATGAAAGAATTACTAAAGAGCTAAAAGAGGAGTTTGTTGGATATGGTAAATTAATTGATGAATTAATGGCCATTGCAGAACTTATTGAACAAAGACCTAAAATGGTACAAAAACCAATTGTAGTTCCAATGATAAGTTTTCCAGGTTATGGCAAAACCACAATTATCCAAACATTTCTTAAAAAAATGGGATGGGATCAATCTAAATATCGTCAATTTGCTTTGGAAAAGAACGCAACTACATTACCTACAAAAGAGATGTTATCTTTTGGAGAGGAGACAGATAATTCCAGTGTGGGTGGTGTTCAAGGTATTATATTATATGATGAAGTAGGAAATTTAAAAAAACAAAAAGCAGTGGAGAAAGAAGAAGAAGATAGATTAGCTTTACAAAGGAAAATAGAAGAAAGTAGTGCAACTACTTCAGCAGCAAAAAGTAGTGAAAGTGAAAAATCAAAAAGTGGTAGTGGCAGCAGTGAGGGTGGTGAGGGTGATAGTGAAAATGAAAATAATATTATGCAAATAATAAAGGGAGGATTTGTTTCTAAAAAGAATTTATCGTCTAAACAAGCAAGAGACAAAGATTTAAAAACTACACTATGGTCAATCCTAGGAAATGGAACACATGCAGAACAACCAGAAAATACTCCAGATGATTACATAAGATTTTTTACAAATTTAATAGGTAAAGCAGATGAGATATATCAAAAAAGAGTAGCTATTGAATCATATAAAGAAGAATTAAAGAGCAAAAAAGAAGAAATTAGAAAAATTGAACAAGATGCACTTAAAAGTAAACCTATTAATCAAGAAAGAATGAATATGTTAAAGAGTGAAGTTTCCGAATTAGAAAGTTCATGGAAATCGCCACTTGCAGAGGCCAAGAAAGAATTAGAAAAGCAAAATAAAATAATAAACGCTATTAGAATGGCCTTTATGCAGATCCAAGAAGATTATCCTCAGTTGTTAGGTAAAGAATATGATGGTATGAAAGTTACGGAGTTAGAAACTTTATTTTATAAAGATCCTGCTGTTTTTGTTAAAGCATTTAAAAAGAATAAAGATTTAGTAAAACTTGATAGGAAAAAGTATTTTAGAAGAATGATATTTTTCTTAACAGGAAATCCAGAGGAACTAATTGCAAAAGTTAGAAGTGAATTTGAACATATGCCTGAGAATGAAATTAATCCAGATCAGTTGAGAGAAAAAAGTCAGGCAATAATTACTCAAGATGCACTTAAAATTTGGTTTAGAGATATATTTGCAGAAGATCCAAAAAAAGGAGATCCAGGACTTGAATCTAGACTTAATTTGGCCAGCTGGAAAATCATGTTACCATTTGGTAGCACTGAATGGAGAGCACTTACAAAAAATGTATTAGAAAAATATAAAAAACAATTTAAAGAGGCATTAGCTGAATATGGATTAAAAGATGTCCCAGAGATTACAATAGATATTAGTGCGGAGGATTTGTTATATTATGAAGGTATTAATCCCTTAGAGGGGCCAAGATCTTTAATGGATACCGCCAATAAAATGTATGGAAGTTTTATAGTAAATTTAATTTCAAAATTAGTTGCAGATAAAGATCTTTATTCTGAAGCACAAAAAAAGGGAATTAAAGTTTTCTTTGATCCAATTTCTTTAAAATTAATGGCCAAATTAGCTAATCAAAAGGTTGATGATTCTAATAAACCGATATTTGTAACTTCAATTGAGTTAAATAAACGGGCCGGGATTGTAAACAGTAACGATGATTCTTTATATAAGAGACAGGCCATTCATCAGGTGGGTTATGGATTGACAGGTATGTTAATTTTGAAATCGGTTCCAAATTATTTAGAATTATTAAAACCATATGAGTCCGAAAATGATCTAAAAAAATTATGGGATACTTATCAAGTAGAAACTTACAAACAGAAAAAAGCAATGCTCTATACAATGTTAGGGGCAATTGCTGCAGAATTAGAATATCTACCTAATACTATGGTTTCTACAAAAATAAAAAGTGGTGCATATCGAGAGAAGGCACTAGCAATGGCCAAAAGTATAAAGGAATCTTTGGATACTATAAGAAAAACTAAATATCCTTTTGGTTATCATAAACAAAAGAAAATTCCTTTGAATTTGATTTTAACGAATGATGTGGCCAGAGATAAAGATACATTTAAGGCCGAAGATAGTTTTTTTAGTAGAGAAAATCCATTTATAAGTTCAAATGATACTTTTTTAAGTTTAATAGATTTAGCTGATGAATCGTTAAAAGAAGAAGAAAGAAATCAAAAACTAGATACTGCCATTGCGTACGCTTTAGAAGAGGTTCAAAAATTGATTAAAAATAATTCTAGAACAGTAAGTGCTTTGGCCAATGAATTATTAAAATCAGAAAATAAAAGTATTACTGGTGAAAAAATTCGTCAGATAATGGATATGAATTATAATAAAAAAGTTCGTTATCCAAAAAAATCACTTAAAGAGTGGTTTGTATCACTATTTAATTCTGATAAGAAAAGTGTTAAGGATTTGATTCTCGCTCATGAACCAGGTGCAACTGATCTTTGTCCATGTCCAATACTAGATACACCTTACAGAACTGAACCAAAGGCAGAAATTTTTGGTTGTTTCTAGATTTTAAGAAAATTAAATTAAATTAAATTATTTATTGCCTATTAAAATAAATTTTTAAAGGCATTTGCAATTCGTTGACCAAGAGAGAGTTGTGCTTCTTCTCTACCCACTTTTGGTTTCAAACCTGCCTTATCAAGTAATTTATTAACATGATCTAAATCTACAGCATCTGAATCACTGCTATCTGCTTTTTCCCACTGATCTTCAGTTGCATTGGTGCTTTTTACTTTCACTGCAGGAATTGGTTTATTTCTGCGTTCTTTCTTAAAATTGTCATTCCAAATAAAATCTGGATATTTTGAAGTATTTTCAGCATATCTTCCACCAACTATTTTATTATCTTTGTCTAATTCTAAAATAATATCAAATGTTGATGATTCTTTCATACTATCACCTTCTTGCGGTCCCGCATGTGGTCCAATCTCATTCAACCAATTAACAGTAAATCTAATTTTTTGCTCCTTAACTGTGCCATTTGCTTGCGTACGTATTGGTTGATCCTGATGAACTGGCCTTACTCCTCTACTTGTACTTACGTAAATATCATCATATCCTTCTTCAAATTTTTCTTGAACTCCCAAATCTTTGATAGTGTAACCATAAACAGGCTGATTCCATACTTCCTCATCAGTAGTTCTATCAAATACAAGATTCATTCCTTGATTAATTGTGTTTACAGTTGAAAGAAAAAAGGTAGCAGCATTTACATCGTTATAATTATCTCTAACTGGATCATCCCAACCACCCTCAATTTTTTTGTTACATCTAGTTCCACAAAAACTTTCGTCACAAACCTTTTCACCAACCGCCCCTAATATGTCAAAAATTTTCATATTAAGACCGTTTATATCAGAAGTATTAAAGTGAACTTTCATACCAAAACATTTTGCATTAAATGGTTTGGCCTCTTTCTTATAGAGACCCATTTTATTTAAATTATGGCATAACCCCATCCACTTCTTACCCTCTGGCTTACTAGCAGTATCCGCACATCTAGCAATTTCTGCTTTAGTTAGAGGAAAATTACAAGTTTTCTTTTTCGACTGACTAGCTAAGAATAAGTCCACTTTTTCGATAGGTGAAAGTTCAGTATCAATAACTCCATTTTTCTTACTAATTTTACGTAACTGTTCCAGTGTATATAAATCACTTTCCTTGATTGCTTTGTCGCTAAACGACTCATCTAAAATACGTCTACTAACTCCTCCTAAGTAAGTGGCCCAATATCCATCTGATGGTGGTACATCTAAAACATTACTTTTTTTCTTCATCAACTTATCTATGTTAAATTCAAAATTATCCATTCCTGGTAGTTTCATACGTTCTGGATCATTGCTCTGATGCCAGCCACCCGCCAGTACAACTTGAGTACCGATGGTAAATGCCAGTGCAACAGACATAAATTTACTAATAAATAATCTCTTTTTAATCTTAATGAAATTTTTCATAAAAACAGTTCTCCTTTGTTAAAAGTATATATTTTAAAAAACGAAAAAAAACTCATCAACATTCGAATTTTAATAATTTAAAGAAACAGCATTTTAACTCAATAAATAATATTTATTTTTTTAAAAAAACATAAATTTTAAAGAAAACTAAAAAGAACCATAGGTTACAGTTTATTTTTTTGTTATGATTTATTTTGAATGCTATAATTTTTTAAAAAATGTGCCCCAAAATATGGGCACGCTCAATATCTTAGGGAAAAATTAATTTTATTTAGTTTAGATATTATGATTTCAGATGCTAAGATAGTCTGAATCTGATCTCCGATCTGAGATCAGATTCAGAAATCCCAATGGCCTCC
>JADGAM010000109.1:0-1155 GCA_015232015.1 Oligoflexia bacterium
TGATACAAATATGAATGAACTTGAAAGTTATACAGGTTCTCCTTACGGGGATCTGGCGCCTGATGGTTGTTACTTAGAAAATTCTCCCTATCAACATAAAAATCTTATAGAGTCTGGTTTTGCTGATTTTCTTAAAAAGCAAAGAGAGTTACTTGCAACATGTGTACAAACAGTAGTTACAAACACTAGCGAAAATTTGATTGTACCTGCAAATCAATTTGATTGTAGTTTTAAAATGTTAAACAAAAATCAAGCAGTAATGAAAGGAGGCCATTGCTATGTGAGAATTGGTTCAAGAAGTACTTTTAAATATAAGATTGAAATTAATCCTGATTGTAACAAAAGAGAGTTTTTAAAACAAAATAAAATCACTCCGATGGAAATCAAGCTTCAATATAATATGTATGTGTCAACAAATACTTCTGGTCACGACCCTCGGATGACAACAATTTCCAATATAAATGGAAGAATCGTTCTTATTCCAGGAAAAGAGTTGCTTCCAAGTGCAAGCTATATAGGAACAGGATATCCTAATTGGGCAACTTTAGCTGGTGCTCATGTTGATTTAGCAGAGATGTCACTCTCTTTAATAAAGAAAAATACCACTGCTGCTACAAGTGGAACTACTATATACAATAATACTGGATATATTTTAAAGTTACCATTTACTGTTAGTAATAAAAGCAGCAATTTTTGTAATGATGGAATTTGTACATCACCCTCTTACTTTAAATTTCCCGCGGTAGCAGAAGTTATTTTAAAGAAGAAAAAAAGTCATGATCAACAATATAAAATTATAGATCAATGGTACCAAGGAGCAATTATACTTCCAGGATTTTTTGGAGTAATAGGTCTAGAGCGAAGAATACCACATGATGATATAAAGAAAGGTGATGTTTACATAGTTGAAGTAAAATTTTCAGATATTACTATGTCGTATAATATGTTTAAGGATGGTTTAAAACAGATGCTTATAAATCTTGAAGAGTATCTGGCATCAGGAACCACTGAATTAGGTGAATTAGGAGAAATAGTGGGAGAAATTGGAACTATTGGTGGATTTTCAGAAGACATTCCAGAGCTGCCAGAAACAGTTGTTGGGGGAACAATAGATACTAATGCTCAATTATTAAATGCTTCCTTAGAAAAGCTTAG
>JADGAM010000109.1:1272-8939 GCA_015232015.1 Oligoflexia bacterium
TTTAAAGTTGAGGGTCATGATCAAAGTACAGGTGTTATTAATATCTCTGATCTTCACAAAAGACAGGATTCTGAATTGTTTGGTAATTATGAAAAATCATTTACTATGAAAGATTGGCCAAAAGTTATCTGCGAGTAAATAATTAATAATCTAATACTTATTCATAATATTAATCCGATTGCATTTTCTTATAATAATTTTCAACTATCTTGGTATTGGTTTTTTTATATAGTAGATATTGTAATTGTATATGGTTTTTTAAAATTACTAGAAAAAAATAAGATAATCACATTCTCTTCAACTTCAGAGCGATTAGATTTATTACTTTACCCTTGGATCGGGCTTATTATAGGTGCTAGACTTTTTTATGTTTTAATTTATGATCCAAAAGTTTTTATTGAAAATCCTCAATTAATATTTCAATTTTGGCATGGGGGAATGAGTTTTCATGGAGGGATTGTAGGGGTCTTGTTTGGCCTATATCTTTTTACTCGTAGCTATCGTAAAAAAAATAATAACAACCGTAGTTTCTTTTTCTATTCGGACACAATTGTGACCGCCATACCGTGTGCCCTGGCATTGGGTCGTTTGGGTAACTTTTTAAATCAAGAATTAGTAGGGCGAATAAGTTATGGTAGGTGGCCTTGGTTAGTTCATTTCCCTTTGCATGATTTTCCTTCGCATGATTATGATCCAGAAAAAATAATTTATAGGCACCCAACTCAGTTATATGAAATGTTTTTTGAGTGTTTATTACTTTTTATTGTTTTATGGGTTTATAAAAAAAATATTTTAAACAGACCTAAGATGCAGACAATAATATTTTTATATTGGATTGCAATTATGAGATTTATTATTGAGTTTTTTCGAGAACCAGATAAAGAAATAGGTTTTATCTTAAATTATTTCACACTTGGGCAGGTTTTATCTTTTTTACTTTTATTGTTTGCAATAGGGGTTCATTTAATGGAAAGAAGGGCCCTTAAGAAAGCTTTTAGATAAAAGAGATTTTTGGCACTTAACTTGCTAGATTTTATTTTTGAATTTGTATTTTTTTGGCTTTAGTTATTCCTAATACATACATATGCCTTAAGTTAATCTTGTTGATGTTAATTTTTATAATTGTATAAAATTTAAACAATATAAGCGAGCTATCGATGAAAATGTTTTGCTTTTTTAGTTTGCATATTTTTTTATTAATCCTTAATGTAAGCTGCTCTAAAAAGCTTTCACTAGATTATAACAAACGCCGAGTGGAATGTGGTTTCAAAAATCCCATAGAACCTTCTGCTAAAGTGTTGCAGATATATGGCGCTAAAGATGAAATAATAGATAGAGAATTAAAAAATATTACTATTGGCAGTAAATCCATTTTAAGTCGTCTAAGTAATCAAGGATGTTTTTATTTACTAGAAAGTGAAAAAGGAGAGCTTAAAGTTATTACTAAGGCAGATGCTTATGCTTATTGGACAAAACTAGATGATAACTCTAACTTGGCCCCATATGAAAAAATATATTTAGAAAAATATCCAACCATCAAAGATAATCTTATAAAAGATAAAATTTTTGAAACCCTTTGTAGTAGTTCTCCAGGAGAAACAACTGTTAGTACCACTAAAGATTCTATACCCTATACTATTAATCTGTTTGATGAAAAGCTTAAACGAGGAACCAAACTTACATTAACAATTTTACAAGAAAATGCTTCTAAAACTCTTTACCAAGAAACAAAAAATACTGATGAAAAATTCGAAATATCCATAAAAGATGTTCTTAATGTAATTACAAAAAATAACAATAGATTGCAATATAAAGTAAGCTTCAAGGATATATTTGAAGAAGAAGAGGGGAAAAATTGTTTTATTCAATATGATCAATCTCCTGGAAATCTTATTGAATTAAATGGAATAAAAAAATTTAGAAATATTTACTATGGTGATCCTAGTGATGGAATAGAATTAGTTTTTAAAAAAGATTATCCATTAACTAGAGACCAGATAAATATAAATTTGATTTCATTAGATAGGCCAGAAGAAAAAATTAATGTTGATAGTTTTTTCTTAAGTAATTCTAATGAAAAAAATGATTTAAGCATTTGGAAATTGAATATTAAAATATCACCACGAAATGGAATGTGGAACTTGCAAATTACCATTGGAGATGATCAAATTTATAAAAATGTTTTTGAATATAAAATTGATTTTGGACATTCTTATAATCAAAATTCTCCTATTAGCAAGTTAATATTAGATCCAAATGAAAAATTTGTTATTGCTAACTCCTCTGAAACCGGAAATGCTAAGGTTATCGAATTGGCAAGCGCCAAAGAATTATTGTCGTTTACTTCGATTTATAAAGATGGGATTGCATTATCTTCGGATTCTAAAAAAATTGCTATTTGTAGGAAAACAATTTTTAATAGCAATAAGCTGTGGCAGTTAAGTGTTTATGATATTGATACTGAGAAGAGAACAAATTATTATTTAGAAAATGAATGTTCTAATTTACTATTCGATAAAAATAATGAAAAAATTATCTTCTTTGAAGAAAATAATATAAAAAATATTAATTTCTTTAATATTAAAACAGAAAAATTAACAAATAAAATTTTTCTGTCCGATAATATTTGTAAATATGCCAAGAGCAACAGTAGCAATTCTTATCTTATGCTTGGGTGTTTAAATGGCAACACCCAAAGTGGAATAAAAGTAATTGATCTTAATAAAGAAAAAGAAATATCCTTCGGCACTACACTACATAATAATGTTAACTTTTTAATTACAAATCAGGATTGCAGTGGGGCCAGATGCTTATTAGGAGATATGTCTGAAAATAATGAACTTATTGCATCGGCGGTAAATGAGAAATTAAAAATTTACAATCTGCACGACATTCTGGAACATTATTTAAACAACAGTAGTGAAGATTATAAGATAAGAGAGTTAGTAAGCTACTCACATTTTGATAAAATTGAAAAAATAAAGTTCTCTGCCGATAGCAAATGGTTATTTTCCTTAGCAAGTGACATTAAACTTTTTCGCTTGGATCAAAATAAGTTATATAATAAAATTCCTATTAATTTTTTACCTCATACTATCGATTTTTATCCATTAAATGATTATATAATGATCGGCCATGAGGATGGGAATATTTATGTTTATAATTTGGAAAATATGCAGATTGTTCAACAGCTAAATCTTAGAAGTAAGCTGACAAATGCCCAGTTTACAAGCAAAGGTACATATATTGTGGCATATGATAATAAGGGAAACATACAGATTGAAAAATGTATCTTCAGCAAATCAACATTATTAACCACCATCGAATTACATCAATCAGGGGCATTTGATTTATCAAATAATTACTATGTTTATGAAAATAAGCATATGGATATTTTAGATGAAAGTTTAGAGGATAAAATAAATTTTTATAATCTAAACAATCATACTACCAATATAGCTTCACTAGATGGTAAGGGAGATAAAACAGTTTTGTCTAAAAATGCAAAATATTTCGCTCGATACTTAAATAAAAATTTAGAACTTTATTTAATTATTCCGGAGATTAATTCTTTGAAAAAATTATGGAATACTAATGTTGAAGACATTTCTGATTGGAGATTTTGTAATGAGAGCTTATTGATGTATAAAGATGGCATTAATAAAAATAAAATTACATTTTTGAAACTTAATACATTAGAAGTAAAACAATTTATTTTTTCTTCTAATATTGTTGCAAATATCTGCAGTTCTAATTTTGATAATACAATTTTAATCATTAATAAGGACCAGTCATTTAAATACATTGATACTAAAAGTATGAGCATTCAATATTCTGGCCACATAGCAAACGAATCTCGTGTCACAGCTTACATCAAAGAAGAGAGCTTTAAAATGTGTAATAATCAAGATGATATATGTAATTATTTTTTTCTTCCAACTGACAATAAGCTTGTTTTACAACAAAAATACTTGGTAGGAGATATAATTATATATAACTTATATAAAAACATTGAAGAAGATTCCTATCTAAATAGAACAAAGATTAAATCGATATCCTTATCTCCAAGTGGCAATTATGCAACTCTTTCTTTTCCTGAATATAAGTTACAAAATGTTTATAATGTGAATAATCCTCAAGAGGAGTTGTTCACAATTACAGACAAAGAGCAAATTTACTTTTTTAACAATGAACAAATTATTTTAGTGAAAGATAAAAACAATCACTATTTTAAATATGATCTGTTGAAAAAAAATAGTGAATATATTTTCCCTTTTTTAAGTTTTGATCCAGATACTTTTACATTAAGTGATGTTTCATTTTCCACTAACGATAAATTTATTTCGCTAAAAACATCTTCGAATATGATTTATTTATTAAGAAATGAAATGTAAATTTTAAGGGCAAACATACCTTTATGAAAAAAAAATTTAGTAAATCAACTGTAAAGCAGATATCTATTTTTTTAAGTATATTTATATTTATGTTTATATTTATGTTTATATTTATCCTGTCTTTAACTCATGTTTGTATGGCCTTTGAAACCTTCAAAGGCAGATTTATTGTTGGAAGTAAAATATTTTATTTAGAACTCCATGATGGCCATAATACTATTATGGTTAATTTTGTAAATGACAAGACCAAGAAGCTGGCCATTAAATATCGAAACATTCCAGTAATAGTTGAAGGAAAAAGTGTTGAGACAACCGCTGAACCCATTTTTAAGATAAGCAGTATAAAACCTGATAACGATGGAACTGGACTAGGGGTCTCAGAAGAAATAACCATTGATGGTATAGTTGAACATGAAATTCATTTTACAGAAAGTGATATTAACGACAACTCACTTCCAAATAAAAGTGTTTATTTTATAAAAAATAAAGATGAAAGCTATTTGCTTGATACAGATGATAATAGTTATGTGCTAACCGAATCAGGTGAACTAAAAAAGGGCCTTGATCAATTTCATTTGCTTATTGGAGCAAAAGTATCTGTACAAGGATATAAAAGCACTTATTTAAAAACTACAGGAGAATCACTAAAAATAGTACATCCAGATAGTGTAAAGGTGTTACAACAAAATTCCTATCTTTTACAAACCTTCGAAGGGATATATCATAATGAAAATATAGAAAGCGATTCTAGTAGGGATTCTAGTATTAACACTAGTCCTGAAAGATTGTGGCAGCTACCTTTTCTTTCAAATTGGTTGGAAACATCTTTAGGAGCATTTTTCCTCACGCTTAATAAACATTACAAGAAGGAGCTTGAGAAATTAAAGGCATTTAATCAAAGAAAAATATATGTAAAAGGGATTCCTTCTACCTTCAAGTACTTTAATAAAAAAGGAGAATTGCAAAATAAAAGATTAGGAATGGAAATCATTTCTGCTGTAAGTGATGAACTTATAAATTATAAAGGAACTTTACTTTCAGCAATTTTTATTGGGGCCAATTTAAGATTAATTTCTGAGTACATGAGACCAAACCTTTTTTTGAACATCTCCGATGAAACTAATAAGCAATATGCTCTAGGAATTCCAAATCTTCGTAATGAAGAAGTTATTTCTTTAAAGCAAAGATTAAATATAAAAGACATTACTCAACTGAATGGAAAAAAGGTAAAAGTTATTAGTGGTAAAGAAATTTATCCCCTCTATTCAGTAGAATCCAATATGCCTAATATATTTCCTATTTCCCTACGTATATGGGACATCCTGCCAGATGATAGCTCTACCTATTCAGAAAATACCAATCAAAATAGTGTGGATGGCGTTTTAAAAGTGGAATTGATTGGCAATTATGGATACTCAGGAAGTTATCACTACAAACTAGAAAGCTTAAAAGAAAATTATTACTTAAAAGTTAATGAACAAATTATTAAGAATATAATTGATAAATATTCGATCAAAAATGAATTAGAACTTGATGGTCTTAAAGTTAATATAATTGGATATCCTTCGATTTTTTATCGTCATGCAACCTGCATTGGTTCCATTCTAACGATTGAGCAAATTATTGTTAAAGATGATGATTTATTGTTGCAACCAGAAAGAACAGAAGGAATATTGAAAATGGGAGAAACATTAATTTTAAAAACTCCCACTGATGATATTCAGGTAATGATAAAAGGCCCTCTAAAAGATAATCTTGATCTTTTTGAGTTTGATGATCCTAATATCACTCTAGCAGCAAATGATATTACCTTTCTTAATGGTGCCACTGCTATTGTACAAGGAAAAAAAATCATTTTTGCAAATGGAAAACAATTATTAATACCTAGAAAGATTCACGTAAAATTATTAAGGCCAGAAAACAATCTATCTACAATAGAAGGTAATTTTCATGCAAAGGTGGAAACAAATAAATATGGTCTCATAAAAAATACGAGATATTTTCTATCATATGGTTCATCCACTACTGAATTGCTATTTTTGAATGAAGAACATCTACAGAAAATAACACATTCACTTGCTATTGCTGATTTATTAGAATTGGAGGGAGTAAATATAAGTGTCAATGGAGCTAAAAGCGAAGAAAAGATAACTATTCACAGTATCAGATTAGTGGACGTAAACAGTATAACGGTAAATCATGAGGATGAGCATAGTTCTTATTTATTAAAAGGTAAATTGAAAGCAAAATTTATTCTGGAAAATAATAAGCTAAATACACTATTTTCATTTGAAATTAATAAGCACACATATAAAATTCATTTTTATAAAGAATATTTTAATGATTCGAAAAATGCTTTGTTTGACAACAGCGAATCTGAAGTCTCTATAAAAGCAATTAAACCCACTACAAACATTGATGGAGCAAAAATTACTGCTATAGTAACTAGCAGATTTGATGATAAGATTTGCCAAGAGATAACTGCAGGAGGGTCACATTTAATCAAGACAGAAGGTATATTAAAAATAAATCCGCAGGATGAAAAATTTAACAATGATAGTAGTGAAAAATATTTAATAGCAGACCTTGTAACTGCCACTAACAATATATTTAAAATAATATTTCCGAAGAACGGGTCTCCATTGTACCTTAATTTAGAAAAGCTTAATAAATTGATAAATAAGAACATTATTCTTAAAGGGATAAGATCTGAACTCATTTCCAATGACATAACATATAATTCAATTCTTGTTGATGATATTATAGAAAAGAAATCTTTTATATCTGTAAGTGGAAAACTAAAATTAAGATATATACATGATAATGATAATATTTTAAAAAATATTTTTGTGGTAGTGGTGGATGCTGACAATACATATAAGCTTGATTTCTCTAAGAGCTATGATTTAAGCAAAAAGATATTGATAAAAAAATTTAACACTGACAGTTTATTAGATTTAGATGATAACGAATTTGTTTTTGAAGGAGAGTTCATTCCACAATCGCCAACAAGTAGTTTTTCCGAAATAAATCTTTTTTCAAAAACATTGAAGATATTTGATATCTATGAAAAACCATCAAAAAATATAATTTTAAAAAAAGATAAATCTTTTAAAGGTACTTTTAAAATAAACTACTTGCTAAACACAAAAGCATTGCCTGACTCTATAGTTGTACCCTACATAAGTGAGCATCCAATGAGTGAGCATCCAATGAGTGAGCATCCAACAGGCCATGATGATCCACTAGAGAGAACCATTTCTGAAGGAATAG
>JADGAM010000109.1:9005-13836 GCA_015232015.1 Oligoflexia bacterium
ATATTTTCGAAATTCTTTGGCCTGATAAACATAATCAACATGAAAGCTTTTTGTTTTTTAATTCTTTAGGGATTGAGAATCTAATAGATATAGATAGGGTCAATAGTGTTTATCTTAAAGGTAGAGTTGTAGATTATATTCGCAAAAAAGATAACAAAATTATATCGGCAATAATGTTAAATAATATTTCTGCTAAATCAACTGATATTAAGAAAAACACAAAAAATATTACCGGGTATTTTAATATTCTTGATTTAACTGATACAGACAAGAAAACCTATGGTCCTTATTATTTAAAAGCTTCCTGTGGAAAAATTTATAAATTAATAGTTCCCAATGAAATCGAGCGTCTTTCTGAAAAATTAAAGCGTCCAAGTATGTTTGAAATCATAGAAAACCCAGAAGACATTCATGGATTTAAGTTACCTGATGATAGTGCTACATATGCCATTTATATCAATAAGTATGTCAACATTAAAGGCGTGATAACAACAGTTTTAGTTGATAATACTATTGTTGATGCTATTTGGGTAAAAGATATAAATACTATTGGTGAATAAATCTAACGAAGGAGCTGGCCAAAGAAGGAAGAATCACAATTATCTTCAAAATGAATTAGTCTAAACGTAAATTTAGAGATAGATAAGTGTATAAGCTAATCTTGATTGAATCTTGATTGAATATTGAATGGATTATCTTTAGTTCAATCAAGAGTGGAGTAGTAAATGGCCTTTAAAAAAAATGTTAATTTAAGCAAAAAAAAAGATTTTAGAGTAAAAAAAGCAAAAATAAACAATAACGCGAAAGATAATGTTAAAAGAAAGAAAAAAATAACTCTTTCCTCTGAAATTACTCCTGATTATGCAAATGAAGGGATCAACTGGTTCCCAGGGCACATGGAAAAGGCCTTTACAGAAATTCAAGATAAGTTAAAGTCAGTCGATATTGTCTTGGAGATCAGAGACGCAAGAATACCTCTGGCCTCAGGAAATGAACTCCTCGGTAAAAGTCTCGGTGAAAAAAGTAGGTTGATATTACTCAACAAAGTTGATCTTGCCGATCCTAAAATCATTACTCTCTGGAAAATTTGGTTTAAAAATCAAGGCATTCCACACCTGTTCATCAATTGCTTTGAGAAAGGGTCTTTTAAAAAAGTGCTAAAACTGACCCGTCAGATAGTGGATGATAAAAAAAAGTTAAGTAATCCTGATTCATTTAAAAGTAGTTCCCAATTAAAATTGATGATAGTGGGTATTCCAAATACAGGAAAATCAACCATAGTGAATCTTCTGGCCAACAGAACAGCAACCAGGACAGGAGATCATCCAGGACATACAAAATCTCAACAATGGATTAACGTTGATAACGAATTTTTTTTATTGGACACTCCTGGACTCATACCTCCTGATTTAAAGGTTGAAAAACATAAGCTTTGGCTTTGTGCTATTCATGCCGTACCAGACAACGTATTAGGAGAGGAATTGCCGGCCCAGCTCCTTTTAAAATATCTTATAGAAATCCGCTCACCATGTTTATTAAAACGTTATAAACTTGATTCCTTCGACTTAAAAATTGAAGAAATTATTAAAAAAATTTCCATTTTTCGTGGATGTTTAAGTAAAAATGGTCTTCCTGATTTTGATAGAGTTTATAAATTAATTCTGATGGATTTTAGAGCGGGTGAATTAGGCAAACACTGTTTTGAACTTCCTCCAGAAGATAGACAACCAGAAGAGAGAAGAGGATAATTAAAATGGACGACAAACGATTCAAAGACCCTTTGGAGGGTATAACTTTAGAAATGATAACTAAAAAATTAATAAAGCATTATAGTTGGAGTGAATTGGGAAAAATTATTGAGATTAGATGTTTTAACCATGATCCTAGTCTCAGCTCCAGTCTAAAGTTTTTAAGAAAGACTCCTTGGGCCAGAACCAAAGTAGAAAATCTCTATCTTAAATTGCTCAAAAAAACACAAAATTAATCTTTGTATTACTTGAATTCTTGGATAAAAAGGTAATACGATAATTACCAAAAATACTCATAAAATTATCATTAAATGCTCACTAATGAGCTCAATAATTTTTAATTTAAACAAGAGGATGTTTTAACTATGGATAGATTTAATGATTTGCCTACTAGAACAGCTAAAGAACTTAGAAAACTTCGAATGAATCTTAATAATAGAATAGAATCTTTTAAGAAAGATGATAATGCTAAAGAGCTTGCAAAAAGTCATATGCTTCACGGTCTAAATCATAAAGAGTGTGTGGAATTATTACTTAAAATTAAGCAAGTAGAAAAAAATCTAAAGTAAATGTGAAGTGTTTTAATCGTAAATTCTGCGCATGCCCTTACTTAGGGCCTATCTTAATACTCCTTTATTCCCATCCAATTCGGCATGGCGCTTGAATTGGATAAATGGATGTCAGGATACGTTGGTAAAATTATTGTGTCTAAATCTTCAGAAGTTTTTCTATAATCTCCTAATAAAAAAGCTTTTCCAACATCATATTTGGATTTCGAACCTCTTACACCAAAATCAATATAAGTATCAATTTCTACTTTTGTCCCATCCTCATGTGTTAATCTAACAAAATCTAGTGGTGTTTGCAGATCACTAACTTTTGTAATCTTTTTTTTATTTCCAGCTTTATCAATTATAATTAATTTCTCAATAGGAATTTTATGTTTATTTAAAAAATTTTGAAAACATTCTTGTATAAATGCTAAAGCAGCAATCTTTTGGCCATTCTTTAAATAATAGGCATCCTCTTTGAACTTATAGCCATATTCACCCCAAACCAATCGCCCTATCCAATCCGCTTCAAGAATTTCATATTTAACAGCATTTTTAGCAAAAATTTCTTTTTCAAAAAATGGTATAAATGATTTTGTTATACCCTTACCCTCCAAAAATGTTGGAGACATTTTTATAAAGTCTAAGTAGGAAAATACTTTTTTATCCTTGTCTGATTTTTGTAGTGTCCTAGCAAAATAACCTACAGGAACATTTTTGTTATTAACAAACATCCCACTAATTACTATATGAGGCGCTTTAGAGGCATGCTCGTCTGCTGGATTAATTTTAAAAAGTCCCAACTGAAGTTTCAATGAATTTTTTGATTCATTAGTAAATGAAAATTTTAATATGTCATTAATCATATTTGGAACATCTATGCCTAACTCTTTCTTTATTAAATCAATATCTGTAGATAGCAAGGCCAAAAGATTGTTAAGAAATTTTTGCGATTGAATATCTTGAGCAAAGGATTGTTTTAAGAGTTTGACCTTAAATGCTTCTGAGGTACAAGACATGTATTTACTAATTACAAATACATCCTGTAAAAGATTTTCACTTATCTCAGCTTTACCCTGTGATTTACAGCCTTCAGCTATTTCACTGGCCGCTCGTATATGAGTAGCACTTGCAAAAAGCAGTATGAAAACAATAAAAAATATCATTTTTTTATATTTAATAAATAATCCAGTGGTAGATAAGCTGAGTAACGAATGAAAATAATCACAATTCATTTTAAAATTTTTCATGTTCATCCTTTTTACATTTAAAGCAGGCCCTTGTTCATAGGCAAAATCTTCCCAAAAGTCTGAAAAGATTTCTAAAAAGAGGTTAGTTGTATTTTTCACAATAATATTTTAACGGCCTATTCGTTTTTTGTTTAAAAAAATATCTAAATTATTATTAAACTAAAATATTTTGCTTTGGATACACTCCCCTCAAAATGGAATTTCTCGTAAAATCTAATCCCAACATTAACAATCCACAGTCCGAGCTCCTATACTGATACTGATACTGATACTGATACTGATACTGATGACTTTAAGTCGCCAATTGTTTTATTGGTTCAAAAGAAATTATTTTACTAAATGCTATTTTTTATAAAAATCTCATGTAGAATATTACATAGATAATATTAATGTTTTTTATCAGGAGAATAACTGTGAAAAATTTGTTTTTTATAGTGTTATTTGTATTTTCTATCTCAGCAATGGCCCAAGAAAATTGTACTTCCAAAAAAGCGAATGCCGTATGTGAAAAAAGTTTTATCCAATCAAAAGTTATGGAGACCTGTAAAGAAATTCAAGAAAAAGGTGATGCAATATTTGCAGAATTACAAAAAAGAAAATTTGATTGTTGTGGTGAGATGGATTATGTTTATATAGTTGATGAAAAAAATTATATGTTAGTTCATCCTGTAAAACCACCAATGGTAGGAAAAGATTGGACAGATTTAAAAGATAAAAACGGTTTTAAAATTATTACAGAAGGAACCAAGCAAGCATTAGATAATAAAGATGGTGGATGGATTACTTATTTGTGGGGTAAGTTTGGTGGGACTGAACCAAAAGAAAAAACAACTTACTGTCGTAAATGCACGGTAGGTAGTACCAATAAATGGGTTGTTGCATGCTCTGGAACTTGGACAGAATAATAGACATTTAGATCTTTAAGTCATTACATCCAATAAGGTACTTCTTGAAAGAATTTAAATTAGGGTAACGTTTTATCCAATTATCTACCAACTGAAATGTATCCAATAATACAATAAGGACTTTCTTTAGATAATCTTGTGAAATGAAAACCTATCTCCTTTTGGGCCGCAAATGCCAGTTGAAGAGTAGATACCATGACGTTGTAGTTAACTAAATCTTGATGTACATATCCCCAATTTTCTGTCCCCGTACCACAAAGAGAACCAGCGCCAACTGGAAATACACGAAACCCAAGGTTACTTTTCTCAGTAACGTCAATTTTACCTATCTTACCTGTAAAAACTCCATCCCATGCGTGTGAATCTTCTGTAACAAT
>JADGAM010000010.1 GCA_015232015.1 Oligoflexia bacterium
TAATAAGATTTAAATTTTTAAAAATTTTTCAGCATTTTCATAGGAGATATTAGTAATTTCATCAGAGGAAAAATTCATTTTATTAAGATATTCATAATATTTTTTATATTCCATAGAAGCATAATCTGATGAAAAACAGCATCTTTCTACACCAATATTGCGTATAATTTTTTCAAGCTTTTCATGGCCTAATTCATACCAAAATTCTCTGCCAGCAAAGGAAAAATCAAACCAGCATTTTATCTTTCGGAGTTCATTGTAATCTTTACCACCCATATGAGAAATTAAAACCCTCTCAGATTTTACTTTTTGTAAAAGTTCAACAATATATTTAGGAGAGCTAGAATAAGTATTTTTTTTATTTTTTTGAGGAAAAGAGTGAATGATAACAGGCAGGTCATTTGCCTTTGCAAAATACATAACTTCAACAATTCTTTTATCGTTGCATTTAATTCCTTGGTTATAGGGATGAATTTTTATACCTTTTAATTTTAAGTTATGAATTGCTCTTTCTAATTCCTGTAATGTGTCTTTTACTTCAATTCCGAATAAATCAATATCGGCAAAGCAAATAAGCTTCTTTGAGAACTTTGCAATTCTGGCCTGACAATTGTTATTAAATTTTAATAATTCAAAAGAATTCTCTCCCATACTTTTCTTGGCATGATAATAGGGATAGTTTATGGGTACAACCACGGCCTTTTGAATATTATGCTCTTTCATGACACCCAAAAATTTTTCAGGAGTATTTAGTTTAATATCTGATCCAATCATCTTTCTGAATGTAACATGCACATGTGAATCTATTTTTTTGATTTTTTTCCAATCCATAATGTACCTATAAATCCAAATTATTCTACAGCTACTTCTTCTCTTCGTTTTTATATTCTTCTTCAATATCTTTTATTTCATTCTTAAAATTCTCACTAAATAGCATCTTCTTAAAATATTCTTGAGCTTCTTTGCCTATCTCTTTACTGGCCATTTCAAGGAAATTTTCTGTATTTGCATTATGAGAGCTTTGATATTTTTCTAAATATTTCTTTAAGAAATTAAATAGTTTTTCTGCTCCAAATTTCTTCTTGGCCAAGTAAAACATTATGGTGGTTTTTTCATATCTATTAAGATAGCGAAAGTCAGAAGTTGTTTCGGTGTTAGCAATGGGAACGTTTCCTGTGGAATTTCTAATTCGGTCAATATACTTCTTTAAACGGTAGATTTTATAATCTTGACCAAAAAGTTTTTCAGATAGAATAAATGAAGAAAATTCTGCGCCACCTTCATTTATCCAATCATTAGGGCCGCTACTTTTAGCAATTGACCACCAAAAGTGGGATATTTCATGAAGTTTAAAAGTTTGGCCCCTTCATCAGAAACTATCCATTCATCCTTATCAGCTTCCCAGTGAATAATAGGGGTAACAACGTAACGACCATTTTCAACACCATCAAGTCTTACTATCTCTGTTAATTTTCTTCTTCCATCTATTAATCTCTGTTGATAACAAACATACTTAATTCCTGAAACAATAATATTTTTAATATCATCAATGCTTAAAGATAAGTTCCTGGCCATCATATTTAATTCTATTCTTTTCAAAGAATCAAAAATTCCTTCGGTGTGAACTACTGAGATTAAGGAATCGACTCCTGATCGCATAACATTTAATGCTTCAATCTGTTGATAAAGTATTGAAGTTTTCACAATGGCAGAGGTTCGCAAGAAGGAATTATTAGCGAGCTCAAAACAAATTGCTTTATAGATTATATTCCTTTCAGAAAATTAATTCCGAATCAACAATATTTTTATGCGGCAATCATAGCTCACAATTTGAGCAAAGAAATGTAAATAGAAAAAATGGAGAGATCAAGAGGCACAACTGAAAAAAGAAAAGCAGTATGGGTGTTAGAAAAATTATCTACAATAAGACAGAATCTAGTTCTCAGAGCTGGGAGACTAACAAGACCACAAGGGAAGTTGACATTAACGTTTAATGGAAATGAAAATGTTCAAAAGCAACTAAAATTATATCTTCAAGAATAAAAACAAAATAAATTTGTACATTATTCACCAGTTATCCGCCTAGACGGCCCGACAGACCACCGCCAATCTGTAACTGATACGGTTACTGATGTCAGATGATGTTGGTCCGTAGTCAGATTTTCAGAAAAAAATAAATATTTTATACAACGTTAGGGTATATTTGATGTTTTTTGTATTAAATCCCTAAAAAATGTATTTTCAATGTATTGATCGCCATTTTTAGTGGTTTGCCCCCAGTTTTTAAGCAAAGGGAGGAGAGCGGGAAAGTTCTCGGTTCTCGGTAAGTTCCGAGAACTTAGAATCATTGATAATAAACGATTTTTTAAACATGAGGTTTTCAGTTAGTTATCGAATTCAGTCGAGATTGATCATTAGATTAACTAACATTCTCTCCATTACAAGCGTTTTACTGTCTGTTGGTGAATTGAAGGTAAATGGTATTGGCCCAGAAAATATTAAAATATCTATTGATCAAAATGATATTGGAGTTGTTGCTGTTTTGACCTTTACTGTGTAATCGACCTCTGTTTTGGATTTTCCTGACTCAAAAAGGGCCTCTTCACCAACTATTGCCAACAGTTGCGGAGTACCTATGAGTCGCTCCTTTCCCGATTCAATGCTGTAAATTTTTCCTTCAATATATATTTGATCTCCATGATTGTTGTCTTTGTCAGTCACTTTTCTGGCCACAAAAGTAGCTCGTAAATCTTGTTTCTTTATATCAAACTCGCCTTTCAGATTAGCATTTAGTTTGGCATAAATTTTTCCTTTTGATTCTTTGTTAATCGCTCCGCTTTTATTTTTAACATTTACATCAAGTAATAAAAATATCTCCGCCATAGATCGAGATGAAAATGTTAATAACAATAGAAATAAAACCCATTTTGTATTCATAAAAAACTCCCTATTCATAATGCCATTTTTTCTCTTTTAGTTTCAATATACCGTGGTCTGCTCTAATGTCAAATTCGTTATTATATTTTTTGCGCTATAAATTCAATGTCTAAACTATTTGTTGCTCCTGAGGAAGTAATACTTGCTGCTTTTCCTAACTGACAAATCATTTTTGGAGATGAAATCAACTCTTTTGCTAAAGCTACTGAATAATAAATAAAGCATAAAAAAAGAAAAACAGAAATTCTATAAGTATTCATACGTTATCCTTAATCATGTCATTCAAGAAGTTGTTGACACTTTTCAGGAAGTTGAGGCATTACAAAAGTTTCTTTTTTATCTTTATTTAAGAGAGCAATTTTTTTTGCTTCATCAGAAAACCACCATTCAAGTGATTTATCACAACCTTTTTGTTTCGATAATGGCGCCTGAGGAATACATGATGAATCGTTAGCAGGACACTGTAAACGTAAATGAAAATGATCTTCATGCCCCCACCAAGGTCTTATTTTACTAAGCCAATTGCTATCTTTATTTTTATAATATTTTAAGCATAACTCTTTTTTAATTCTTGCATTTACAAAAATTCTTTCTACTTCTTTTTTCGAAGCTACGGTTTTTAAAATTACCTCATTGACCTCAGACCAAGTGAAAGGAATGGCCGATAAAGCTTCTCTTTCTTCACTTGTTGGAATATGTTTGTCTTGATTTAACTTAAACCAGATATCAACATCAAGACCATGTTGATGACTGGCATGTCCTGAAAATGATGGTCCACCTCTTGGTTGAGAGATATCTCCGATTAAGAGGTTGCCAATATTTAATAAATTTATTTCTTTTCCAATTTCAGTTAGGAAGTTAATTAAACTTGGGTGTCCATAAATTCTATTACGACTTAAGCGCATTGTATTGAATCCATCACTATCAATTGCTAGAGGAATTGCACCAATTAAACATCCCTTATCGTAGGAACCGATGGATTCAGCAATATTATTTTGACTTCTATAAGGAGTCTTGATTTCAGTCCATGGATTTTTAAATTTTGCTCGGTTTTTAAGATTGATAGAATTGGTTTCTTCTAAAGAGGAACAACTTAAAATTAAAACTAAAATAAAAATCATGGCCAGACTTGATTTATTTTTAATATATGAAAATAATAAAAGTATTATCAAAGCAAGGATGATTAAAATACCACAAATTATGAATGCCATATCAGCACCCCATTTTTCAGCAATTATACCAGTGATAAAATTTCCTATTGGAGTAGTGCCAGCAAATAATAATGTATAAACACTCATTACTCGCCCTCGATGTTGGTCATCAGAAGTTAATTGTAGAGAAGAATTTGCAGTTATAGAAAAACATAAATTTGAAAAACCACATAAAAAAAGTGTCATGATAATAAGAGAGATGTTGTTAAAAATTCCTAACAAAGAGAGGGTAATGGCAATTGAAATATTGGCCGCCACCATTATTGCTTTAGCTTGATTGATTTTTTCTTTTATTTTTAATGAAACAAAAACCGCACCGACTAAGGATCCTAGACCAAGAGATGACATAAGCATGCCAAAACCTTTTTCTTTAAGTCCTAAAATATCTTTGGCCAATATTGGAATTAATACACTGAAATTGAAAGCAAAAGTTCCAATGTAAAAAAGCATAATGGAAGTAAATAGTAGTGTTTTATTTTTGTAAACGTAAAGTAGCCCGTCTTTTATTTCTTCAAAAATATCGCTGATATTATAAGTATATTTTTTCTTATGAGATGTTTGCGCTGTTGTTTGAAGTGATGTTGAAAGTTTGATTTTATTTAACCCATAAATAACAGCAATAAAGGATAATCCATTAATTAAAAAACAAAAACCAATATTAAAATGGGCCATTACAATACCTGCAATAACTGGTCCTATCACTCGCGCTAGATTAAAACTAGTAGAATTTAAAGCAACTGCATTTGGAAGATCTTCTCGGCCTACCAATTCAATTACAAAAACTTGTCTTAAAGGCATATCAAAAGCATTAATCAGTCCAAGAAAGAATGCTAGAATAGCAATTTGATAGTACTTAACAGTTCCTGATAAAACTAATGCCGCCAAGGTGAAGGCCAAAATCATAGAAATAATTTGGGTGATTATAATTAATTTCTTTTTAGGATAGCGATCAACAATAACCCCAGCTACAAGTGAGAATAACAAAATAGGTAAGAATTGTAATGTTCCTATTAAACCTAATTTAAAAGGTGAATTAGTTAAAGTGTATACAAGCCAGGCCTGCCCCATTCTTTGCATCCAGGTACCGATTAGAGATATTAATTGTCCATACCAATAGTAGCGAAAATTAGAATGAGCTAATGATGGAAAATATTTTATTATATTCATGTTTGTTGGCTATTTAATGTTTATTATTTATAATTTTATATTTCTTCATCATTTCTTTTGGATTGAAGAGTACTTAGGATGCTGTATAGGCAAGGTACTACAAAAAGAGTTAGTAGTGTTGAAAAAATAATCCCACCTAGCACTACAACTGCCATGGGTATTCTACTTTCAGATCCAGGACCAAGAGATAGTGCTGGAGGAAGAGCACCAACAATTGTAGCAAATGAAGTCATTAGGATTGGCCTAATTCTAATTGGACATGCTTCTATTAATGCCTCTCTAACATTAAGACCTTTATCACGCATTTTATTGGTAAAATCGACCAACATGATGGAATTTTTTTTCACTAGACCCATTAATAAAATAATCCCAATCATACTGTAGATGTTGATAGATAAGTGAGTGAAGTAAAGGGCCGCCAAAGCACCTGAAAGGGCAAAAGGTAAGGCAGTTAGTACAGTGAAAGGGTGAATGAAACTGTTAAACTGAGAGGCCAAAACCATATAGGCAACAATTATTCCTAATACTAATGCCATAATTAGTGCAATAAAGGATTCTCTAAATGTCTTAGCACTTCCACTAATAGAGATATGATAGTTTTCAGGTAAAATTTTCTTTGCCATTTGTTGAACTTCATCAATGGCCTTGTCTTGAGAAGCATTGAGGGCGAGATTTGCATATACAATTATTGCTCTCTCTCGATCTTCTCTGGAGATCTGTTGCATAGACTCTGTCTTTTTTAAATTTACAACTTTTGCCAGGGAAATTAATTCACCACGATTATTTCTAACCATTATATTTTTTATATCTTCAGGGCGTGAGCGTTCATTTTCCTCTAGGCGTACTCGTATGTCATAGCGATGGCCATCTTTAGAAAATTTTCCAGCAACTACTCCCCCCATGGTGGCATTTATTGTGTCAGTGATATCAGAGATACTTACTCCGTGAGACATTGCCTTATGTCTGTCAGGAATCACTTGTATTTCAGGCATTCCACTTAAATAATTTGAATCTACATCTGTCATGTGATCGCTCTCAGACATCTTATCCATAATTGCTTGTGAGTATTCAACCAATTTTTGCCAATCAGGCCCTTTAACCGAAAATTCGATGGGATAACCTCTTTTGGCAGAAAATCCTCCTAAAGATGGGTCTTGAACTTTAATTTTAAGTGTACTAATTTTTTTTAATTGTGTTCGCAATTTTACAGCAAACTCTTGTTGAGTAGGAGGGCGTTTTAATTTGGGATCAATTCCTCTAAGCTTGTATGGTTTTAAAGTAACAAAAATCATTCCGGAATTTACATCTGTTCCTCCAATATTGGTAAAATGTTGTTCAATTTCAGGCATTGAAGATAATTCTTTTTCAACTTCTTTTACTTTGCTATCAGTAAAACTAAGAGATGATCCAATAGGTGCTTGAAGTCTTAACATTAAACGACTTTGATCTTGAGGAGGAGTAAATTCTTTTGGTAGTTTAGGAATAACTAGTAGTGAAAGTGCAAACAAAGTTATGGCCACAAACAAAGTAATAAAACGATAATTTAAAATAATTGGAATGATTTTTTTATATTGAGATGCAATTTTTTTAAATGTCCATTCGACACTTCTTCCTAAAAGTGATGTTCTTTCAGAGACATTTAAAAATTCCGCACATCTCATGGGAGTTAGAGTTAGAGCTTCTAATAATGAAAAAAGTACGGCGGCGGTAATGGTAACTCCAAATTGAAAGAAGAATTTGCCAATAATACCTTCCATGTAGGCAATCGGAAAAAATATGGCCACAATGGCGGCGGTGGTTGCGGCCGCTGCTAAAGTAATTTCTGTAGCACCAATGAGAGCAGATTGCTTTCTTTTTTCTCCTTTTTCTCTGTGTCTTACAATATTTTCTAAAACCATAATAGCATCATCGACAACAACTCCAATTGCTAGTGAAAGTCCAAGCAAAGTAAAGGTGTTTAAAGTAAAACCTAAAAAGTATAAAACAATAAAACTACCAATAATGGATGTTGGTATTGCTAAAATAACATTTATGGTGGCGGAAAATGAACCTAAAAAAATCCAACACACTAAGGCAGTTAATATTGCTGAAAAAATCAAAGTGAAATTTAATTCACGAATAGATTCTTCAATGAAAGTAGTCATATCAAAGCGAATACCTATCTCTGTTCCTGCAGGTAATATTTTTTGAATCTCTTTCATTCTTACTTTTACTGCTTGAGCAACAGAAACGGCATTGGAGCCACGTTGTTTTTTTATTCCAATGCCAACTGCTGAAAGCCCCATAACTCTACTTAATCGTCGCTCGTCTTCCATTCCATTTTCAAGCCTAGCGATACTTCCAAGAGAGATAGGACTATAGTTAATACTCCCTCCTATGCGATTAATAGAAAGTTTTGAAAATTCTTCTAATGATATGGCCTCACCCATTGTTCTGATATTAAACTCATTATTTGTGCTTTCCAAGCGTCCTGAAGGTTTTTCAGAGTGTTCTGTGTTAATGGTGTTTAAAATATCATTGATGGTAAGATATTTTTCTTGTAGCTTTTTATTGGAAATCCAAACACGTAAATTGGGTTCTAAATATCCACCTAAGGTAATTTCACCAACTCCTTCAACTGTAGAAAAACGATCTTGCACTCTATCTCTTACTAATGCCATCAAATCCCTTCTACTTAAATCTTTTGATGTTACTGTTAACCAAATAATTGGTTGATCTTCTGGATTGGATTTAGAGACTGTGGGTGCTTCAATCTCTTTTGGTAAGTGACGGACAACTCTGGCGATTACGTTTTGAATCTCTTGAACTGCTAGATCAATATTTTTATTTATATCAAATTCAACAGTAACATTTGCACTTCCTGTTCTGGCCGTAGAACTTACATTTAGAATCCCTTGCACTCCCATTACTGCACTTTCGATGGGATCAACAATATCTTCTTCCATGATGTCTGGGGATGCACCTTCTAAACTGACTCGGATATTTACAATAGGAAAATCCACATCCGGAAGTTGGCTAACTCCCATTTTTTTATAGGCCAAGCTTCCAAAGAAGATTAGTGCAAACATCAGCATCCATGCAAATACTGGATGCCTTATGGATACTTCACTAATATTCATAAATATATTCTCCTAAATTTTATTTGTTATTTTATTTGTTATGCTATTTTATCTTATCTTTCCTGAGGCCACTTGTAGTTCAGATATCGAAATTAATATTTGATATCTTGTTCGATCATAATTTTTTTTAGCATCTAGTAGAGTATTTTGTGATTGTAAAACATCTAAGTTACTGGCCAATCCATTTCGATAATCTTTTAATTGTTCTTTATATGCTTTATCAGCTGCTTTAATTGCTTCTTGAATTGCACGAAGTTGAGAACTACCACTTTTAATTTTATCATACGCAATTTTAATTTCTTGTTCGGCCTGACGTTTAAGTTGAGAATATTGCAATCGCTTTTCACTATATTTACTTGTGGCCTCTGCTACTTGGGCAGTAGTCACCATTCCATCAAAGAGAGGCATAGTTAAAGTAATGCCCACATCCCATTTAGAAGGTTTTATAGTGCTATTAATAGTGGTAGCTGAACGTTGCAAATAGTAATTACCATTTAAATCAATTGATGGGTAACGATTTGATTTGGCATTAGAAATATTTTCTTTTGAAGATTCAATTTGTGTTTTAATTGATTTTACATCAAAGCGTTCATCAATGTCTTTTAAATATTCATTTACAGATTTTGAAATATAATAATCATAGGAGATAGTATTAGGGGGATTAACTAATTCGATATTAAAAACATCGCTTATACCAGTTATATAAGCAAAATTTTCTTTGTAAATAGTCATCTGCCAATTGGTAGAATCTATTTGTGATGCCACTATTGCTTTCTGAGATTCAGCAGTTAAAAAATCAGCTTTCCTTGTACGACCTACTTTAGTGCGTTCTTTAAGTTCTTTAATTCGTAAAGAAGTTAATTCCAGTTGTTCATTTAAATTTTGTAAATCCGATTTAGTAGATAATATAGAGTAATATAGTTGTGATACTTGTAAATATAAATTGATTTTGGTTTGCCCAGTTTGCTCTTGTTGTGACTTATAATCTAATTTATTAATATTTAGATTATAAAATTCTTTTAATCCATGAAAAATTGGTTGAGTTGCATTTAACTTTAAATAAGTTTGATCACTTTTTGTTGTTGAATTATCTGCAACATCTTGTTTATTAAATCCAGCATGGAAATTAAATTTAGGATAAATTGCTCCTCTTGCTTGATTAATTTTTTCATTAAGTTGTGATAATTTTGATTCTTGAATGGAGATAGTTTCAGTTTTTTCTAAGGCCAATTTATATGCTTCTTGAAGAGATAGGATAGTTGAAGCAGAAGCAGAGGAATAATAATTAAATAAAAATAAACTAAGATAAAAAATTGATGTAATTTTTTTCATATGATTTCTTGATCCGTGAAATATTTGATATTAGAAATATTATTACTTACTAATTAGTTATTATAATAATACTTACTTAGATATATAGCTATTTTTTAAGTTGAAAAGATATTTAATTTTAAAGATTAGATCTTCCTTAGCAATGTTTTTATAGATTACTGATGATAGAGGAATATTTGCAATACTATTAAGTTTCGCAGGATCTAGAGTGGACATGGTTATACAAACTGGAACATTCTTATAATCTTCTTTGTTTCTTATTTTTTCAGTGAATTTTTGACAATCATCTTCATTGATTTGCCAATCAGTAAAAATTAAATCATATGGTTTGCGAGAACTAGAAACAATGTGCATCCAAGCATCTGAAAAATTATTTACGATATCAACTTTTTGAATACCAACTTGTTGTTCGAGAGTTTTTTTGAAAAAGCTACTTTGAAAAACTGAAGAACTGATTATTAAAGTACTGTTCTTGCTACTTTTAATTAATTCATCTGCATTTACCAGTGTAGAAATAATACTTAATACTTTTGAAAGTAAATCTTTAGAGGTAAATGGTTTAAAAAGTATATCAGTTACGTTTAGTTTCCATATCTCACTAATTATTTCACCAGTATTGCTAGAGGTAATCATTAGAACAGGGATATATGGAAGATAATTTTTTATATTATTTTTTTCTGTAATAACTTCAAGTCCACTAATACCCGGCATATTTATATCACATATCATTAAATCTATGTTTTCCATTCGTTCTTCAGCATTTTCTAATATTTCCATTGCAGCATATCCATCGACAGCTTCAATAAATTCCATTTTTTCACTCTTAAGTGTTTCAATAATATTTTGACGAACGACCGTTGAATCATCAACTATTAAAATTTTTGGGATAAATTTCATAAGTTCCCTCTTTAGGAATGAGAAATTAATAAGTTCTCATTCCTAATTTTATAATTGCTCTTAACATTTTATCGTCATAAGATAATTCAAACTTAAATATATTGTTATAGTAGAGAGATTGTTATATCTTTTTGTAGACTATGCGAACATGCAAACAAGATAATCAACAATTAATTTTATATTCTATATATTTTATAGAATCTGTAAGAATCTGTAAGAATCTGTAAAATTTATTTTTTGGAGTAATTAATATGGAAGAGATTATTTATCTAGATAATGCCGCCTCCACTTTTCCAAAGCCTGATATTGTTCATGATACTGTTTATAATTTTTATCGTAATAACGGAGTTAACCCTGGTCGTACCGGATGTGATTTGGCCCTCAATGCGGAAAAAATGATTCATGATACTCGAAAAAAGTACTCAAATTTTTTCAATCAAAGTTTAGTAGACAATAAAAAAAATAAAGATCCCAATCGCCTAATTTTTACTATGAATGCGACAATGGGACTTAATATTATAGTTAATGGGACAGTTAAATCAGGGGATCACATTATTACAACTATGTTGGAACATAACTCTGTTTTAAGGCCTGTTAATCATAAGAAAAGGGAAAATAATGTTGATGTAACTTTTGTGGCCCCAGATGCAGAAGGATACATTAATCCTGATGCAATCGAAAAAGCATTCAAGAGTAATACAAAATTAGTAATTGTAAATCATGCCTCAAATGTTTCAGGTGTTGTTCAAGATATTAAAAGCATCGGGGCCATTTGTAAAAAACGTGGAGTACAATTTGCCGTTGATAGTGCTCAAACTGCAGGAGTAATTCCTATTGACATGGCAGAATCTAATATTGATTTTTTGTGTTTCACTGGACATAAAGGGCTATTTGCTCCGACTGGCACTGGTGGAGTGTGTGTGGCCGATCATGCAGAAATAACATCTTGCTTAGTTGGAGGAACAGGAGTTCGTAGTGTTGAACCTTATCATATTGAAGAATTTCCATATAGATTAGAAGCAGGAACTTTAAATTTAGCAGGAATAGCAGGTCTTTCAGCAGGACTAGATTATGTTATAGAAAGAGGAATAAATAATATTTATTCACATGAGATGGAATTATTAAGAGTGCTTCAAGATGGGCTATCAACTATAAAAGGTGTAAAAATTTGGGGGACAAAATGTTTAGAAACAAATCGAAGAGTTTCTACACTTTCAATGACAATTGAAAACTATGATGCCAGTGATGTTGGAACTATTTTAGATGTAGATTATGGAATACAAACTAGAACAGGACTTCACTGTGCGCCTCTCATTCATCAGCATTATGGTTCAGCTCCTCGAGGTACTGTTCGCTTTTCAATTGGAACATTTAATACAAGAATTCAGATAGAAAAAGCTTTAAAGGCAGTTTCCGAAGTGGCCGCCGATAGACAATAGTTAAACAAAGAGAATAAAAAATGAAAGTTAATGAAAAGAGTATTGATTTTGATAAAGATGGTTTCATGTTAGATCCAAATCTATGGGATGAAGTGATTGCAAGTGCCATTGCAAAAGAAGAAGGCATTGGTGATATGACTGCAGAACACTGGAAAGTAGTAAATTTTATTAGAAACTATTGGAAGGAAAATAACATAGCGCCAGCTGTACGTTTAGTTTGCCAAGAATCTGGGCTTGGGGTTCGACAAATTTATAAGTTGTTTACTTCAGGTCCTGCGCGGGGTGCTTGTAGAATTGCAGGATTACCAAAGCCTGATGGTTGTGTTTGAGAATAATAGAATAAATTTATGAGTAGTAATTAAGTAGTGATGAGCAGTAATAAATGAGCAGTAATATTGGATCAATAGAATCAAAAATCGTATTAGTAGCTTTTTTTTGGTGTGTGATTGCTTTATTTGTTCAATTGTTTCGTGCAAGAAAAAAAAGTGCAATAGATGCAAGAGAATATAGTAGACCTGCCAAATGCAAAAATATTTTTAAGGCAATAATTTATAATTTCACTAAAGCAATGTCTCCTTATTACAAAGAGAGTGCCAGGTTACATCCTTTAAAATTTATTATGGGAATAACTATGCATTTGGGAATTTTTTTATCAATTTTAAAATTTATTCAACTCTTATTTTTTCCTTGGACCATAAGTTATAATTTAATTATCTCTAGTTCTATTCTAGCATTTGCAATCTTTATTACTAGTGCTCTATCTGGAGTATTTCTTTTATTTAATAGAATTTTTTCCAGTGAATTAAGATCCATCAGTAACTTAGATGATTACATTTCGATTATACTTTCTATCTTGATATTGGTTTCATCAGCATTAAATGATATCTTTTTGATGATAAATAATGATCAGATGTTTTTAATTTATGCGCTTTTATTTTTTTACATCCCTGTAGGCAAATTAAGACATGCCATTTTCTTTTTTGCAGTCAGAGTAGATTTTGCAAAGAAATTAGGTCATAGGGGAGTTTATCCATTATGATTAATATGATTGACACTAAAAATGTGATGGATACTAAAAAAGCAAAAGAAATCTTAGAAAAAATTATAAATAAGAATGGAAGCATTCATCTTAATGCTTGTGTAAAATGTGGTCTTTGTGGGAAAAGCTGTCATATGTATTTAAGTGAGCCATGTGTGGAAAATTTACCAATGGTAAAGGCGCAAAAAGTTATGGCCCTTTTTCGCCGTTATCATACTGTACTGGGAAAAATTATGCCATCTATGGTGGGGGCCAAAAGTTTTTCGGAAGATTACCTTGAAGAATTAAAGAGTAGTGTTTTTGATAGATGTACTGGTTGTGGTAGATGTGCAATTAATTGCTCTATAGGTATTGATATTGCTTCGATCATTCGTATTGGTCGTTTAATTTTAAACTCGCTTGGAAAAACTCCTCAAGAGATAATAAAAACTACTGAAAATCAATTGCGAGATGGTAATCAAATGTCTGTCTCTGCCGCCGAAGTAATAGATACTGCTAATTGGCTTACTGAAGATTTACAACTAGAAACGAAGAATAGTGAATTTAAAATTCCTGTAGATAAGAAAGGTGCAAAGATACTTTATCTGATTAATCCGAGAGAAATTAAATTTTTTCCATTATCTTTATCAGCAACTGCCGCTATATTTGAAACTTCTAAAGAGAGTTGGACTATTGCTAGTAAGTTTTTTGATGTTACCAATTATGCTTTTTTTTCTGCTGATAATGAATCCGCGGCCAAGATAACGAAGCAAGTTTTAGAAGAGGCCCAAAGATTAGAGGTAAAAGAGATTATACTTTCTGAGTGTGGTCATGGCTTTAGATCATTTCGTTGGGAGAGTGCTAATTGGATACAAAGGGAGATAAAATTTTCTATAAGAAGTATTCTTGAATTAATTTTAGAATATATTGAAGAGGGAAAAATTAAAGTTGATAAAAATAAAAATTCAAGTCGAGTAACTCTTCATGATCCATGTAATTTAGTACGTTTTGGAGGAATCATTTCTATTCAAAGAAAAATCTTATCTCATGTAGTCTCTGATTTTGTTGAAATGAGTCCCAATCGCGAGCAAAACTTTTGTTGTGGTGGTGGTGGCGGAATGCTGGCCATCAGTGAGAATGCTAAAAGGCGAATTGAATCAGGAAAAATTAAGGCGGAACAAATAAGGGCCACAGGGGCAAAAGTAGTAGCTACTCCTTGCCACAACTGTGCTGATCAATTGTTGGAGTTAAATAAAAATTATTCACTTGGTGTTGAAATTTTATCAATATCTGAATTAGTCTATAATGCCCTTACTCACCTTCCGTCGTAAACATTTAAATCATGAACAAAGTTTTGATCTGATTCATTAATGACTTTGTTATCTATTATAAAATAAAATAAATTGAAGTGAACAAGTGATGATTTCTATAGGCATAGTTATTTTTTATTTAGTTGTAAAAAAGGCCTAACAAATCTTTTTTTCTATGATAGGGCATCATAGAGGTATCTTTTTAATTTTAATTCGAGCCATTCGGTTAATTCTATTAATTTATTTAAAAGTGAAGGAGATTTTAATGAGTATGTTAAGAATATTTTTATTTTTTCTGAGTTTAATTCTGGCATTCAACTTTTTGAACGTTTATGCAAATAATCAAGATAATGATAAAAATAAACAAGTTAAAGATGAATATATTATAAGAATAAAAGTTAATGATAATAAAGACCGTAACAATGGTAACAATAGTAATCATCATCAATCATCACTAATTAATGTTACCAACTTTTTTAATTCTAAAAATAATAATAAGAATTTTGCTAATCAAACAAGTAAAAGAAAAATTTTACATAAATATAAACTCCAATCTTTAAATAATCTCATACATGTACAACTTGCTGAAAACGATTTAATTGAACTAAAAAAACAATTAAAAGATGACATTGATTTTATTGAGCCAAATTATTTAATTAGTATTTCCAATGAAGCAAATAGAGAAAAAAATCAAAAAATTGATTACCATGAAGAAAGTGAAGAAAATCTTCTTCCTGATGAAGATCTTCTTCCTATAGAACAGTGTAATGGGGATGCAAATGCCGGAAGTAATATTAATATTGGAGCTCAAAAATGGAATGAATTTGTAGAAAGTCTCGAAGATAGTGTTGTTGCAACACCCGTGATACCTGCAGATCAATGGAGTTTAAAAAATTCCAATAACATTGATCTTAGTGCTTTAAATGCTTGGAAAATTACAACAGGAAATAAAAATATAGTTGTAGCAATCATTGATTCAGGGATGGATTACAATCATAAAGCATTAAAACATGCAACTTGGATTAATAAAGGCGAAATTGCAAATAATGGTATTGATGATGATAATAATGGTTATGTTGATGACGTTATAGGCTGGAATTTTGTTAGTAAGACTAATAATCCTAAAGACGAAAGCGCACATGGAACACATTGTGCTGGAATAATTGCAGCTAAAAGTAGTGTGGCCATGGGAATTGCTCCTGATGTTTCAATAATGCCTTTAAAATTTATTGATAAATCTGGTTTTGGTTCCCTTTCTAACTCTATTTCAGCAATTGAGTATGCCATTCAAATGAAAGTAAATATTATAAGTGCAAGTTGGGGAAATGCTGGGTACTCGCATTCTCTCAGAGATGTAATTGAAGCAGCAAAAAATGCAAAAATATTGTTTGTTACCGCCGCCGGAAATGAAAAAACAGATATTGATAAAGGAAAATTTTATCCAGCTTCTTATACTCTTGATAACATTATTACAGTTGCTTCGATTAATAGATTAGGTGGACTCTCTTCATTTAGTAACTATGGAGCTGTTACTGTGGATATTGCCGCCCCTGGCTCTTATATATTAAGTTCAATACCAGGTAATGAATATAGTTATTTTAGTGGTACATCTATGGCCTCACCTTATGTAGCAGGAGTAGCTGCTCTTTTATTATCAGCAAGGCCAGATTTAAGTTTGATAGCAGTAAAAGAAGCAATTTTAAAATCTGCGGTTAAAATTGATTCATTAAAAAATAAAGTAGCTACTGCAGGTTTTGTTAATGCTTATAAAACCCTTACCTATTTTGATTCTTCCTCACCGTCTGTACCTGTGATTGAAGTTCCTGGCGACGATACACCTCCTTTGTACTTTGATTTTAGTAAAGTTAAATTAAACGTACTTAAGAAGAAACTTTTAATTAAATTAAAAAGAGTAACACTAACAATGGCTGGAGATGAAAATCAGTTGCGTAAAATTAAACAAGTTACCTATGCAGTTAATAATACATGTAGGAAACCAAAGAAAGTAACTAGTTTTGAGAGTAATTTTCTCTATAAGTTTCTTACCTACAAGGACAAACAAACTATTACATATACTCTTAAGATAGATAATGGAGAGGAATTTACATTTACCGAGAACATTTAGAGTATTTTCATCATTTTATATTTTCTCTGTCACTATCACTGCTAATTTGTTTGAACAATGTGTTTGGACAATGACTACAAAAATAGGCAACATCAAA
Organism: Oligoflexia bacterium; assembly: GCA_015232015.1. Classification (GTDB taxonomy): domain Bacteria; phylum Bdellovibrionota; class Bacteriovoracia; order Bacteriovoracales; family Bacteriovoracaceae; genus JADFZW01. The sequence continues at coordinate 16,653 of JADGAM010000010.1, forward strand.
AAAAATTTACTTCTAAGATTATTGATAAATTATTTAAAATAGGTCTTTTCTGAAATTTTTATAAAATAAATATCAGATATAAATTATCTAGAAGATATAATTTAATAAATCTTAAAGAAAGATTATTGAATAATTTTAAGAAAGGAGAATTTTTATGAAAAAAAATTGGATAATTGTTTTGATTGTAGCATTTCTTTCAATGATGATTTTAAGCGTGGGTTGTAAAAAAAATAATAATGAAACAGAGTCACCCCCCAAATTAATTTTAAAATTAACAGATGCACCTTTCCCTCTAGATTACTTTGAAACTGTGGAAGTTACTATATCAAGAATTGAAATGCATAAAAGTTCTGATAATGATACAAATTTTGAAATCATGCTTAATGAAGCAAAGACTTTTAATTTATTAGATCTTCGCGGTGGTGTAACCCAAAATTTAGTAAATAAAGAAATACCTAAAGGAACATATACAAAAATTAGAATGATTGTCGATGGTGGAAGAGTCGTACTAAAAGACGGAAGAGAATTTAATTTAAAGGTACCCAGTGGTGCTCAAACGGGTATAAAAATTCAACTTGATCCAGCACTAGAAGTTAGTACTAAATTATCATATGAACTAATTTTAGATTTTGATATTTCAAAATCATTTAAAGTCCAAGGAGGACAAAATAAAATATCAGATATAAATGGATTTATTTTTTCACCTGTAATAAAGGTTGCTAATGAGAGCGTATCTGGAAGAATTTCAGGTAATATTTTATCTGATTCATGTACTGCCATTGATAATTTAGACAACCAACCATTAAATAATGCTTTTGTAAGTGCAATTAATGCTGATGGATTGGTAATTGCTACTAATGCAACGAATGAGTCAGGATCTTTTGCTCTTATTGGTCTTAAACCAGGAACATATAACGTATTAGTTGAAAAAGATGATTTTGAAAATCAGTATATTGAAAATGTTCAAGTGGTCGTAGCTAACGATAATAATTTATCCGAAATTATTATGCAGAAAAATTGTACAAAAACCCCTAGTGAAATCCCTAGTGAAACCCCTGGTGGAAATTCTTCTAATGAAGCATCTAACGAAATATCTGTTGAATAAATAACAGTAAATCAAAAAAACTCCTTAAATCTTAATTTGACCAATTAAATATTAATAATTAATATTTAAGTTAATTCAATTTAATTCAATTTAATTCAAAGAAGATTTTATGCAACCTTTAATGCCTAATTTTGATCCAGTAATTTTTTCTCTTGGCCCACTTCAAGTACGTTGGTATGGTTTAATGTATGTGATTGGCTTTTTACTTGGAGGTAGATTATATCTTAAACTTTGTAGAGAGAAATTTGTCAAATTGCCTGTTGAAAAATTGGATATGTATATCTTTCATATTATTATTGGAATGTTTTTAGGGGCCAGATTACTCTTTGTCTTTGTTTATAATTGGGATTATTACTCTGAAAATCTTTCGGAGATATTTACCGTATGGAAAGGTGGACTAAGTTTCCATGGAGGATTTTTAGGTTTCGTTATAGTTTGTATTATTTATTCAAAAAAATATAAGATTCCATTTTTTAATTTAGCAGATGGTATTGTATTAACAGCAACACCGGGATTATTTTTCGGGAGGATGGGAAATTTTATTAATGGTGAATTATATGGACGTATTACTGATGTTCCTTGGGGAATGATCTTTCACAATGGTGGTCCATACCCAAGACACCCATCTCAATTATATGAAGGAATTGGAGAAGGAGTTATCCTTTTGGCCATTTTATGGATTTTAAAATATAGAGTAAAATATCAAGGGATTTTATCTGCAACTTTTCTCATAGGATATGGTTGTATTCGTTTTACAGTTGAGTTTTTTCGAGAGCCAGATGTACAGTTAGGATATTATTTTGGTGGAACTACTACTATGGGACAAATTTTATGTATGTTGATGATAATTGCAGGTATCGGGCTAATGACTTATTCTATTAAGAGTAAAGAACTTATCATGTCAGTAAAGTTAAAGTGATTTATTTAAAAAATTTTGTCATTTTGAAAATCTAACAAATATTATTTTTCTCCTTATAAAACATCAATTTATCAAGTACAAATCTAAATAACAAGGCCACACAAGAAGCTCCTGTAATTGGCGCTAACACATAAACAATAATAGATGAAAAAAAACTACCACCCGCTAAAGCAGCATTTCCCCAACCGGCAAAATATGCAATCAATCTGGGAGCAAAATCTCTGGCGGGATTAAATCCTGCTTGAGTTATAGAAGCGATTAAAACAATATCAACTGTAACTGCTAAACCAATAAATAAAGGTATTAAATTTTCTCCGGGTCCAGCAATGTTACAATCATGAGTTAAAATCATAATAAAAAATAACAAAATGGCGGTACCAATAAATTCTGCAGCAAATGCTAGACCCATACTTACTGTTGCTGCTTGGCCTGCACTTGGATTAGGATAAAATTCTCCAAACATCATCGCTGTTTTAATTGATTCATTTGATCCTCTTACAATATTATGAAGATTTTCAAACGATGTAATAGAATTATTAAAAAGTAAATAAAGCAATAAGGCGGCAACAATTCCACCTAAAAATTGCGCCAAAACATACATAGGAACTTTTTTATATGACATTCTACCTGCAATAGCCAATCCGATACTTACTGCGGGATTTAAATGAGCACATGATAAATATCTAGTTGCATAGATTGCAAGAGATACTGTTATTCCCCAAATTAAAGCAACTTCAGCTAAACCTAATCCAGTATTAAACAAAATGCTGACAGCAACACTTCCACAACCAAATAAGACAATTATAAAAGTTCCAATCATTTCACCAAAAAAGTGGCGGGCCTTTAATATATCCATTTTTATATTTTCCGTTTTATATATTTTTTATTGTATTCCAATTGTGAAACTGGGCCAATAACCAAGTGGCCACTCCACAATTTCCATATTCATTAATAAAATTGTTAGTATTTAAATTATTATCTATAAACAAATCGTATATTGCTTTTAATCCAGGACGCTTGGAATTTGATTTTTCTAAAATAAGAAAAACAGCTCCTTCGGAGTTTTTGTTCTCTAAACATATTTTTTCTTTTTGCTGATATAATGAAATTATAGAATCAAATGCTCCAACTATTGCAACTTTACTCTCATTTCTTATTAAAGATTTTATTCCCTCTTCTAATGCATGTTTGCCACATATTGCATTATCACTCCAATTACAACTTACACCTTCAATATTATAATTTATTGATATCAGTGCTATCGCCAAATTTGATAAACTTCTAATAAACCATAAGGGATTAATTTTAACTCCACCGCGAGTATAATAATCTTTTAAATCCAACTTATCATTTAGATATGAAAAAGAAGGAAAAAGCTCTTCTAATTCTGAAGTTGTTGAAGGAGAACAAATAAATATTGAACGATCTTCTGGTGGATAAAAGTTTATATTAATCATTTCTGCGGCCATACCCATGGCCACTAATCCCAGCTTTGTTACCCTAGGAGAAAGTTTAAAATCCTTTTTTGCAATATATTTTTTTTCTAAGTCAGATGTTAATTGTAATCCCAGTGAATGATGAATTATACCCACTCCTGTAATTATTATTTTTTCATCTATGTTCATGGTATTTAATCCTTGCTTAATCCATATTAAATTTTTTTAAGGCCAATATTGAATTAAAACCACCAAATCCAAATGAATTACATAAAGCTATATTTATTTTATGTTCTTGAGTACCATTTGCTACATAGTCTAAATCACAATCAGCATCTACATTTTTTATATTTATAGTGGGAAAGGCCATGTTGTTTTTAATTGATAAAATTGTAGCAATTACACCAGCTACTCCTGCTGCTGCAATTAAATGACCAATCATCGACTTTATGGCAGAAATTTTTATTTTGTATGCGTGATCACCTAAGGCCTTTTTTATGGCCAAGGTTTCTGTTATATCATTTAAGGGAGTTGCAGTACCATGAGCATTTATATAATCAATATCTTGGGGATATAAATTTGCTTTCTTAAGAGTTTGCTCTATGGCCCAGGAAACCGCCTGCGCACTTGGGTCTGGATGAGTTAAATTGTAAGCATCACAACTACTGGTGTATGCTATAATTTCAGAGTGTATTTTAGCACCCCTTTTTATCGCCGATTCATATGATTCTATTAATAATAATCCCGCTCCCTCTCCTAAAACAGTACCATCTCTTTTTGAATCAAATGGTGAGCAACGGCCTCTTTCAGAAAGTGCTCCTAACCGAGTAAATCCAAGTAGTCCAAAAGGATTTAACATTGAATCTACACCACCTACAATTGCTTGCTCGCATAGTCCATGTTTTATTCGTTGATAGGCAATGCCTATCGCTTGGGCGGAGGCCGCACAATTAGATACATTGGTTAGAGCTACTCCTTTTAGCTTTATTTTTTGATTTAAATAAAAAGTAGGATAATCTTCTATGGCCCGAATAATATATGGTGATCTTCCTTTTAATTCTTCAATAGTTTTTTCTTTTGTAACAATTTTTTTAGCATCTTCAATGAAAAATTCTTCTATGCCAGTACCAATAATCATATCAATTATTTTACTTTCATTGTTTATTTGATTATTTGTCAGTAGTTCTTCAAATGCTAATAGCAAGAATACTAACTTGCGATCAATATTCATTAAAGAAACATCGATATTTTTTTCATTAAGTTTTTGAATTAATTTTTTGTTTTTAATTTCTCCCGCAACTGATATTGGAAAACTACTTGCATCAAAATTTGAAACTGTGGTGATACCTGATGTAGCATTTTTTAAAGCATTAAAATATTCATCAACTCCAATTGCAATTGGCGATACAATAGACATGCCAGTAACTACTACTCTATTAGCATTATTAGAATTATTAGCATTATTAGCATTATTAACGTTAAATTGATGATCTTGATTAATTTTTTTATTTTCACTGTTATTTTTCATGTTTTAAAATTATCTCCCCGTTCATCCCATTTGGAGAATTAACTGTCACACAAAATGTTTGATTATCTTTTTCTGATGAATTATTAACATTTATTAAATCAATTATTTCTAAAATTGGGCCAGCAGCTCCATATTGATTTCCAGTTACATAAGGAAAATAATTTAATGGTTTTACCTGATCATTTGAATGTTTATTAAAACATTCATTACTCATTTTAGTTGAAAGATTTATTGAAAGAAGTTCAGCTTTATAATCTGATCTTGCTAATCTTTTATTAGCATTTTCTTTTTTTTCTAATATTAAAAAACCGGCCCCCTCACTTTGAACAAAATCCTTATGATCAAACCAACCCCAATTAAAATATGTGGTAGTTCCCATATAACTAATTAACTCATCAGCACCACCAACTAGGGCGTATTTTACATTATCTTCTAGCAAATCTAGAACTGCGCTTTGCAAGGCCGCAACTGCTCCAGCAGCAAAACTATTAAATATTACCGTTGATCCTTTTATATTAAAACTAATGGCCACATGACTTAGTACTAATCCAGAAAGATAGTGTAAAACAAGCAATGGATTGGTACGAGTTATTCCTTCCGTTGCAAATCTTTTTAAATCAAATGTATTATTTTCTGGATTTAAAGAGTGGGTAACTAATGGAATTGCAGGATCAAATGCAGAGGGTACAGGACCAACACCCATATATAATCCCATCTCAAATGGGTTATAATTATAAAAATATTTATTATCTTTATCTTTATTAGAAGCAATTAGTTTGGCATCGATTAAAGCTCGATGAGCAGCAATTTCTGCTAAATGAGCAGTTCGAGTAACTACCTTTGCAGCTTTTTTATTTTTTAATATTGAGGTTAGATCTTTCGGTATTTCAGAATTCATCATTCCAAATCCGGAAACGACTATTTCATTTACATTCATTGCAACTCCTTTTAAATAGCAAAGAATAGTTATGACCGCCAAATGCAAATGAGTTTTTTAGTGCGTATTTTATATTTAAATTTGATGTAATACTTTTGTTACCAACAAAATTTAAATTTAGCTTTTCTATCTCACTATCTAATTTATTTAAATTATAATTTGCTGGAATTTTTTGCGTTTGTAAGCTTTTAATCACAAATATACTTTCAACAACTCCAGAAGCGGCAATTAAATGACCTATCATCGATTTATGAGAAGATATTAAAGGTGATTTTTCATTTTGTGTTTGTGTTTGTGTTTGTGTTTGTGTTTGTGACTGTGATTGAAAGACTTGAGCAATGGCCTTACTTTCAAGGAGATCATTTTGATAAGTGGAAGTACCATGAGCATTTATATAATCAATTTGCGTAGGCATGACTTGCGCATTTTTTAAACAATTTTTTATTGCCCTAGCAGCTCCTTTGCCTTCAGGATGAGGATCAGTCATCTTATGAGCATCACTGGCCGCTCCCCAACCGACTATTTCAGCATATATTTTTGCACCTCTATTACAAGCAGATTCATATGATTCCAAAATAATTATACCCGCACCTTCACCTAAAACAAAACCATCACGATTTTGGTCAAAAGGTCTACTTGCTAACTTTGGATTGTCATTTTTTTTAGAGAGCGCCCCTAATAAACTAAAACCTGTTAAAAAATGGGGGTTAATTGCTGCTATTGTTCCACCAGCTATGGCCCATAGATTATTAACACTTTCTCCTCTTATTTTTCGATAAATTATTTCATCTTTTAATTTTTGGTAAGCATATGCTATGGCGGCCGTACTACCTGCGCATGCTAAAGATATTATATTAATTTTCTTACTAAGCTCACTAAAACTATTCTTATTATCTTTCCATATATACTCAACTACTCTCTTTAATAATTCATTAGGTGATCTAAGAGAATAACTTAAAGAATCTACTTCACCTGTCTTATAATATCTAAAAATATTTTCATATGAGATTAACCCTGATTCTGCTCCTAAATAAATTACATAGGGTAAACGGTTTTTCAAATTGCTATCTATTAATGCTGTTTCTAGTGAGTGCAAAAGAAATAAATCATTTAGCGTTGAAATTGCTGAAAAATATTTATTTTGCATTCTACTAATTATTTCATCATTCACATGAAAAGCAATGTGAGAGGGAAAGCTTGAGAAATCAAAGCGCTTTATTTTATCAACTTGATTTAATGGATATAGATCACCATTAATCAAATTATTAAATGATGAATCTATTAAATCACCTAATGGATTTACACTACCCATACCTGTAATTACTATTTTGCAACCATTATCATTACGACTCATTTTAAATCTTCACTCCAAAATGCAAATATTTCTTGTAATGATTTTTCAAGAATTGGACTATTATTTTCGGCCATCACAAAACTTAATTCTGCTTCTGCAACAATTCGATCTTCAACGCTCGCACATACTTTCACTTTTGCTGATACCTCATCTAAACTACAAATAGTACTGGCATAAATTATTTGATGTCCAGGACGCACTATCTCTCTGAATTTTGCTTTGTTAATTGCAATCATTACCGCTTTACGATTTTGCTCAGGACTAATTTTCTTTAATGAATGATATAATAGATATCCACTTAATTGCGCCATTCCCTCAATTATTAAAACTCCAGGCATTGTAGGATGAGAAGGAAAGTGATCATCAAAAAAATCTTCAGACATGCTAACATTTTTTATTGCTCGAGCACGAATTCCCACCTCTATTTCTATTATTTTATCAATTAAAAAAAATCTCATACATAATTCCTAATTACTTTAATTATTCTATTTAATTATTTGTAATATTTTGTTTATATCTCTTCTTTTTGCAGAAACTTTTGAAGATAAATTTAAATTAAAATTTTCAATTTTCCCGAAGGGAGAAAGTGCCAAAATTTGATAATCATTTTTTAAATTCACTAACTTTGATATTTCATCATTAGCGAGAGTTGGACCTGTCATAATACATGTACCAATTCCTTGGGAATAGGCCATTAAACAAAAATTTTGCATGGCCATGGAAACTGATATAGTATCTGAATTCATCAACCCTCTTAATAAATTTTCATTTTTTATTTGCTTATTTTCTACTTGTTCATGTTCTATTTGTTCCAACTCTCGAATTAATATTTTTAAAAAAGCATTTCCACCTTTTTTTTCTGCAAAAATTGCTAAGTAAGGAGCATCTTTGAAAAAATAAAAATTTTTTATATAATCTTTTAAGTTTAAATTCAAAATATCCTTATTGGATGTATTATTATTCGAACAATTATTTGAATTGTTATTAGAAAATATTTTTTCAATTTTTTCCTTACAAACAATAGCAATCTTTTTTATCAATTCTTGATTTTTTATTATAATAAAATACCAAGGTTGAGCATTACTGGCAGAAGGAGCAAAGCGAGCAGCATCTATCATTTCTTCAATCTCATAATCACTTACAGGGTGAGTATCTGCAGTCAAGTAGCTTCTGACACTTCTTCGGGCCTTTATGAGAGTTTTGATATCAATTTTTTCAAGTTTATTTATTTCTTGCATACAACCTTTTTAGTTCTTTTTCCTTCTGGAAATTGACGATAGAAATTGTTATACACACACATGGGCATTAAACGTCCATCACTCTTAGGATAGTGATTACAACACTTTTGTACTCGCTCTAAATCAAAGGTATATCGATCCATATAGTGATGAATAAAAACTGTTTTGGCGGAAAAGTCTCCAAGATTTATTTTTTCTTTTTCACTTATTTTTTTATCTGTTGGAAATATTTTACTAAATAAATCTTTAAGGTTTGAACATATCTTATCAGAGCATGGGATATTAGCATCGCCTGACCATAAATTATAAACCATTTTCTCATATGTTCTTTCAATATTTTTATCACTGATTGAAACAATACCTTTATTCTGAGCTAAATCTAAAATATCTTTTATTTCTAGAAATCTTGAAAAAGGAACTGCTTTAATCGTTCCATCCTCATCAGTGTATTTAAATAAATATGCCAGTGAAAAACAAAGTGGATGAGAGCACGGTAAGTTTGCAAAATCACCTTGCTTAAGAATATCATTTGATTGTTCTATTATTGCTTTCTCCACACATGGAATTGTCATTACATCCATTGGATCAACTTCAAAACTTTTTCCACTACCCACGTAAGCTGCTGGTTGAAATGTTACACCTAGAAAATTTTTATGAGAGCTAATAAAAGTTACAATTTTTCCTATTTGATGATCATTAATGCCTTTTACTACGGTTGCATTAATAATAGCTGGAATTTCTTCTCTTTCAATGGCCTCAATGGCCGCTAATTTTTGTGGTAAATAATTTTTTCCTCTTAATTTTACATAAGTAGATTCATCCCATCCATCAAATTGGAAAAACAAATAAGCACCACTTTCTTTTATTTTTTTTGCAAATTCTTTATCTTCAGCAATCTTAATACCATTAGTATTAAGTCCTACTCTTTCAACCTTACCACTATCATAGGCCATTTTTATAAAATCAAAAACTTGGGGGTGAATGGTTGGTTCTCCACCCGCCAAAATGATAACTGGTAGTTTACCTTCGGCGCGAATTAAGTTATCCAATATTTTTTTAAAATCCTCAGTAGTAAATGAAAAAGAACTTTGATTTCCACCGGTGATACATATTGGACAATTCATATTACAACGATCACTTATATCAATAACCGGTTGACAAGTATGTTGTTCATGTTCTTCACAAAGACCGCAATCATTGGGACAACCTTGCTCTCTTTTGCTATTTACATGATGGGGAATAGTTCCTGGTTTATTAAAGTGATAAGCATTTAAATAATGTTTAGAATCAGAAGAGACCATGTTTTCAGTAATTCCACAATCTGGACAAAATTTTCTAAAAATTACTTTTTCTCCTCTAAAAAGAACTTTTGTATTTACTAAAGCTTCACATTTATTGCACATACTAGTTGTTGATTTAAAATATATGTGATTACGATCTTTTTTTTCTTCACTCATTTGAATTTCTCCTAATCAAACCTTTTAAATTAATTAATTTATTTATTTATTTATATTCAATATCATAATTACCAAGTAAATTATTAAAATCAGTACGAACATGCTCTATGCTTAAAAAAAGTTTTTCTGTAGGGAAAAAAGTACATACTGCACTTTCTGATTTTAATACAATTATCTTTTCATCTATTTTTTCACCATTGTTTCTTACATCATGGTATTTACATAGAGTTACTATGCCATTTTTAAAATATGCTCCTTCATTATTTGAAGAAGACATCTCCAGAGACATCTGTAAACGATCACCGGCCTTAATTAAAATATCTGCAAATTCTACTTTTCTAATACTTAAAACCATTGCTGAATATTTAAAGTCCGTACTATATTGAACTAACTTACCTGCTAATTGCATTAAGCTTTCAAGAATTAATATTTGTGGGTAAGATGAATTAGGAGAATTATTTACATTAGATTCTGGACGCTTTAGATTTACTTCTTCAAATGAGGGAGTAACTATTCCGCTAATAAAATTATGCTTTTTTACCTCTAAAATTCTATCAATTAATAAAAATCTCATGTTCTTGCGCTCCTAAACTCCACCATCAGCTAAAACAGTAAAGCCATTCATATAAGAGTTGCGGTCTGAGGCCATAAATACTACAAGCTCTGCAATTTCTTGACATGTTCCAAGTCTTCCTAATGAATTATGTTTAACAAAATCTTTTAAATTATTTTCTGGAACATTAATACCTACGCCTTCATCTAAAAGTCCTGGGGCCACGCCATTTACGGTTATTCCAAATGGTCCAAGTTCTTTTGATAAGGCCATAGTAAAACCTACAATCGCTGCTTTAGAAGTTGAATAGTGTACTGGAGCTTTAATTAAATGTACGCCCGCCAAAGAACTTATATTTACAATTTTTCCTTTCTTTTTGCTTATCATTCCTCGAACAAATGCTTGAGTTGCAAAAAATAACCCTTTAATATTGGTGTCCATTAAATAATCGTAATCTTCTTCTGAAATTAATGGAAATTGAGAAACTTGAGAGACTCCAGCATTATTAATTAATATATCAGGAATTAATCCAGCTGTTTTCATCTCCTTTGCCAAAGTGAAAATACTTTTAGTATCTCTTACATCTAATTTATATGTATATATGTTTTGATCTAAGCGTCCATCACTTTGTAGCATAGATAAAATATTTGATTTTACCTCTTCAGCTGCTGTTTGATTATTATGATAAGTTATAACTACATCGGCACCTTCTCTGGCCGCTATACTAGCTATCGCAGCTCCAAGACCTTTACTTGCACCTGTAACTAAAACTAATTTTTTATCTAATAACAATTTTGAATTAATATTTTTATCACTCATTTTTTGCCTTATAGCGTTTGTAAACGTATTAACTTGTAAACTTATAACTTATTATTTTTGTTTTTCAATTTGTTCACTAATAATTCTAGCAAATGTAGCTGGTGTAAATAAATTTGCAATTTGATTAACAGAAAGTTTTTCTGGAAATTTTTCTGCAGGAATTTCTGTCATAACTTCTTTAATTCTTTTAATACCCATTTCTGTAACCATTCCATTAACAATAAACTCTTGATCAGTTAAATCTCCTTGAGCAGCTTTTGTAATTTGTCCACGTTCAATCCTAATATTGAAATGTTCTTCAAATTTGAAGATCAATTCTAATAAATCGAGTGAATCTAATCCTAAATCATCCATTAGAGAGGAAGATTCTGTAATTTTTTCTGCTTCAACGTTTGTTGATACTTCGGCAATTATCTCTTTTATTTTTTCTAAAACATTTTGATCATTCATTTTATTGCACTCCTTGTTCTTTTTTAAATAAGTATATTTTTAATAAAATTATTATTGCTAAAAGTGTTGCTAATTCAGTTAATTCTTCCCAAAATGCTTGGATTGTTGATTCATATGATGAAAACACTACAATTCTCATTAAAGAAAAAAATAAAAGACCAACTCCAATACAGAATGGATAGATTATAATTTTTTCAGGATGATTTTTTTTAAAGATCATTACAGTAAAGGTTATCATAAAGCAAAGTATGGCAAAAATTGGATAAACATATTTTTCTAATGCAAATAAATAAGGGTATCTAGCAAAATCAAATTTATGAAGTAATTCGTAGGTAACATGTTTTGCATTAGGGGCAATAAATGTTTGAGTAAATGAATCGATCCATGCAATATGAATATTTTCATATCTTTCGGGATTTACTCTAAGGTAATTTGGAAAGTCTTGAGCAGTTAAAGGTAGAAGCGCCAATATAATAAGAGCACAAATTGAAACAAAGAAAAGATAATGTCCTCTACAACGAAGAGTTGTACAACGAGGATTTGTTTTTATTTTAGGACATGCAGATGCTTTGCAAAAGCGTAGGAGTAAGCAACTTTTTTCCTCGCTTCCATGAAATAAAATATTTTCATCCACAACAAAATAAGATCCCACAAAGATAAAACCAAATCCTAAGGCCATACCTAGTTGATGAATAATTTCCATAGATGGTATAAGATCAATAACTACCCAGGTATTTACTCCACAAGCTGCTTCCCCTAAAGCAAAAAGTAATACTCCAATAAACATATAAAAAATACCTGGTAATTGTTTATGCCTAAAAAGCATAATGCATAAATAAATTGCAACCAATAAAACTGGTATCTTTAATAAAATGTTATTAACAAAAATCATAAACAGTTCAAAAGAATTAATCATATATATACTCATTTTTTTAAAAAAATAATATTTAGATATAATTTAAACTCAATTGCTTTAAATCTTTTGTTATTTATTTTTTAATTTTTATTAATTTTGTATTTTTAGTAACTTAGAAGGAGTAAAAGTATTTTACTTAGATAAATTTTTGGCAATTATTGTGGGCATAAACAATAATCATTGGGGATCTGATCGGATAAAGAAAATGTCATGCCAGGATCTAAAGTATTTAATTGAAGATGTTAACTCCAACAAAATTGTTAGGTCTTTCAATACCTAGAACATAAAGAAGTGTGGGGGCGATGTCTTTTAAAGCGAAACTGGCCTTAATTTTTCCTTGATCTACTCCCATTTCTTCTTTATTAATTTCAAATTTTTTATCTTCTAATTCTTTTTTATTGTATACAACAAATGGAACTGGACTAGCAGTGTGAGAGGTATGTGGACTTCCATCTTCTAAAATCATTTGATCAGCATTGCCATGATCTGAGGTTAAAATCATAGTTATATCATGCTCATCACATTTTTTCATAATTTTGCCTACGCATTCATCTACTACTTCGATTGCCTTAACAGCGGCCTCAAAGTTTCCTGTGTGGCCAATCATATCTGGATTTGCAAAATTTACTAAATAAAAAGTGTATTCACTTTTATCCATGTTTTCTAAAAGTTTTTCAAGAACTAGGTAGGCACTCATCTGAGGTTTTTCATCATAGGTCTTTACCTCTCGAGGTGAAGGAGCAAGCATACGATCTTCGCCCTTAAATGGAACCTCTTCGCCTCCATTAAAAAAGTAAGTTACGTGAGCATATTTTTCAGTTTCTGCAATTTTAAAATGTTTAATATTTAATTTTGAAAGATATTCAGATAATGTTCCTTTGATTTTTTCTTTATCAAATAAAATAGGGAGCTTTAATTCTTCTTCAAAATATGGAGACATACAAAGAAAGTATCCGGCCTTAATTGGTGTCGCAAATTCTTTAAAGTTACTATCAGCAAATGGCAAAGTTATTTGTCTAGCGCGATCTGGTCTAAAATTTAAGAAGAAGATGGAATCATTATTTTTAACCGCCCATTCTTTATTAAATAGTGTTGGGGTAATAAATTCATCAAAAATATTATTTTTATATTCTTGATTTATATATTCTACAGGATCTTTATTGGTACTTATACTGCCATTAGCAGTCATCATTTTGTATGCGACTTCAATTTTAGGCCAACGTTTATCACGGTCCATTCCAATTGAACGACCTTGAATAGAGGCAAAATGAAAACCAGGTATTTTTAAAAGTTTTGCAATATATTTTGCTCCATTAGTGGTTGGTGTATCTCTGCCATCCATAAATGCATGATAAAAAATTTGTAAATCTTTTTCCTCAGAAAGGATCTTAATCACCTCTTCGATATGAGTTATATCAGAGTGAACGCCGCCATCAGAGAGAAGACCCATTAAGTGGATACGCTTGGTAGAGGCCCGTGTTTTATCAATTAACTCTTTTAGTTTTGGCATAGATGCCAGTGTTTTTTCCTTAACTGCTTCATTAATTCGTACTAGATCTTGGCGAACGGGCCTTCCTGCTCCTATATTTAAATGTCCTACTTCAGAGTTACCAGGTATTCCATCAGGTAATCCAACATAAACTCCACTTCCTTGTATTGTTGTATAGGGGTAATGAGAGAACAAATAATCTATATTAGGTTTTTTTGCGCTTACTATTGCATTTTTTGATGCTTGAGGATTTATTCCAAAGCCATCTAAGATTACTAATATTGCTCTTTTACTTATATTTCTAATGCTCGTATTAAAATCATTCATTTTTTTAACTCCATTTTGCTTTAGTATTCATAAAGTGTTCATCAAATGTTCATTTTGTTATTATTTTATTATCATTTTACTCCGGTACTCAGTCAAATGAATTTTAAGTATCATTTTCTTTTTAAAAATTTCTATTTAAGATTAAAATAAAATTATGAATGTAAATACAAATGCAGATGCAAATACCAATAATAATATTGATAAAAATATATTCGATTATTGTATAGCAGGTGATTTCGATTCTGTATGTAAGTTAATTGCAGAAAAAAACGAAGACTTGAATATATTAAACCAAGATAAAATAACTCCATTAATTACTTCTATAATACACAAACGAGAACGAATCAGTGAATTATTAATTAGTTGTTTTGCAGACGTAAACTTTAAAGTTTCTGCAAGAAAAACTGCTTTAATATTTGCTACCATTGCAGGATCTTTATATACAACAAAATTACTTGTGTATAATGATGCTGACATAAATGCTACAGACATGTTAGGTAAAAATGCACTTGTATACGCATTAATAAACGGAAATTCTCTTATAGCAAAATTTTTAATTGATAATGATATAAATTACATTAAGCCCGACAGATATGGTTATACTCCATTTTTATATACTGTTATGTTGGGGGATGATTCTTTAACTGACTATTTTATAAAAAAGAAAATTGATCTTGAAACAATTGATTTTCAACGTAGAACCGCCCTACATTTGGCCATAGAAAGTAAACATGATTTAATTGTTAACTTATTGCTTGAGGCAGGCGCAAATAAAAACTCTGTTGATCACAATGGACGTACTGTTCTTATAAAATCCATTATTATTCAACATGAAGGTAATAACAAAAAGGATAAAGTTCAAGGTGTAGCTCAAGATCATATCATTAGTCTTGAAAAATTAATCACAACAAAGAATGTAAATATTGGTGATAAATATGGAAATACACCACTTATAATTGCGGCAGCACTTGGGGATATAGAAATTGTTGATTGGTTGATTAAAATGGGTGCCAATGCTGAAATAAAAAATAAAGATGGACAAAATGCTATTATGGTTAGCTCTATGATTAAAAATATCTTTCAAGATAATGAAAGTGTAGTAAGAAAAACTTTAACTGAGGTTAATACGGATGATGTAAGTGCTATTACCAGAATTTCAGGGTATGGAGAAGATAACATTGATAATAATTTAGTAAAAGTTTCTGGATCAATAAATAATGAGAATGAAAATAAAAGTGTAAAAATAAGCGGAGTAACTAAATCGATTGATGATTCAGTTACTGTGATAAAAGATAATTTAGCTTTTCAAGAAAATATCTCTAAAAATGAATTAATTACAATACGAGGAGAACAATCATATCAGGATATTTCAAATAATTTAATAAAAGTTATGAAATCTGGCTCCCAGGATTTTAAAAATAATAATTTAGATAGCAATGAAGCAAGCAATGAAGCAAGTAATGAAACAAATAAGGAAAGCAATAAAAACGATGGACCTGAAGACTCCTTTGGCGATAATTTTGATAATAATCCAAAATTAGATATATTTGATGATACTGAAATTAAAGTAGCAGATATGTCTGTATCTGAACGTTCTAGGTTAAGTAAATTAAAATTTGCGAATGGAGCAAATATATTAATGTTGGCAGCTGCAAAGGGATCAATAGAATTGCTTCAACATTTTATTTCATCAATCGATGTTAATAGTAAAGATTTTGGTGGATATACTGCGATTACTTATGCCGCTATAAATGGACACTTAAATATAATTGAATTTCTATTTAAAAATGGTGCAAAAATAGAAGATCGAAAAATAAAGGCCACCACTCCTCTTGCGTGGGCGGTGATAAAGGGACATTTATCAATAGTAAATTTTTTAGTGAAGGCCGGAGCAAATGTTAATTTTAAAGTTAGAGGAGTTCCATTATTAATTTTAGCAGTAATAAACAATAATTTTGAAGTGGTTAAATACTTAGTAAATAATTGTCCTAATATAATTGGAGAAGATGTTAAAGGTATACCTGCAAGCAAATATGCTGAAGCAAAGAATTTTTTTGATATTTATCAATTTTTAGAAGAAAATAAATCAAGATGGAAATCGAAGTAAATGAATAATACTAGTGAACATAAATGCAAATATAAGATTGCTGAAAAAAGTTTATGTACAATGATTTAATTTTTGAAGCAAATGATACAAATGTACTTAAAAGAGTTCAAGAGGAGATGGCAAAATATTTAGAAAATCCCTCTAATATAATAATAAATTGTTGTTGTCTTGAAGAAATTGATGATGAGTGGATAACTTATTTTTTAACTTTAAGAGATAATCTTTTACTATATAAGAAAAAAATAATGTTATTATTTACAATTAATATTCAAAAAAAATTATTTATTTACAAAAAAAATAACAATATTGCTAATCATAAATTTATCGATACTTCTCCTAATCTATTATATGCGATGGAAGTATTTATCAGAAATGCTATTATTTAATAAAACTTTTAAAGTTATTATATCAATATATTAATATTTTCATTTTCTTACTTAAGTATTAATTCCATTTAATGGTGGTAGGGATGTCCATATTCGATAGTTTGTGCGCGATAAATTTGTTCAATAAATATTATGCGGGCCATTCGATGAGGGAAGGTTAATTTAGATAGGGAGATCATTTCGTTTACAATTTTAGTAATCTCATTAGTAAATCCATGTGCCCCACCTATGATAAATATGATTTTTTTATTTGTTAATTCTAGTAAATCAAAAATTTTTTTAGAAAATTTTTTGCTACAATATTCTTTGCCATTTTCTGATAACAAGATAATGTAAGCTTTATTTTTTTCTCCCATAGTTATTTCATCAATTTTTTTAAAAATCTCTTTTTCTTCTAATTGAATTTTATCAGCAAAGGCGCGTGTTTCGTGTATTGCAAGTTCGAATTTATTTATTCTTTGAAGATATTGGTTTTCAATATCTTTAAAATTTTTGTCTTTCAATTTTCCAACAATAATTAAATTTAAAATTTTACTCATTGTTTATTAGGGTTGTTTGTTAATTTTGCTCATTAACATTATTCACTATAAATGTGCACTTATTAAGAAGAGAATTACATTCGAAAGTTTGAGATAAGTCAGATAAGTTAGCTACTGGATCTGGTAAAGGAAGTGTTGGCATTTGTGATAAACTTGAACGAATAAGCTCACGGTTTTCTTGATAGTTAAAAGGTTTAAAATTATTACTTATATTTCCTGACAGAGTGGACTCTAAATTATGTGCAAGTACTGAACGAGTACAAGACATATCAAAAACTTTCAAATCGATATATTTTGTATTACTACATCTTAGTGCAGTTGAAATTTGCGTTGGTACTATGGCCCTTTTTCCGACACCACGCTTGTTAACGTAGGTGATGCCTTGAGCAATGGGCCAATCATAATCTTTTCCAAAGTAAATATCGCCAGTATCGTTACTAGTATTATCACTTGTATTAGTCATTAAGAATGTAGGACATGCCTCAACAAATGGTAGGGGTCATAGGAGTGTTGCTGTAATGATTAGTGTTAGTATGATTAGTTTCGATAAAATTTTAATCATCCGTTTATTCTCCTAATTCGAGAAACAAATAAAAAATAATATATTTTACAAAATTAATATAATTATGAATGAATCTATAGAAATAAGCAATAAAGAATAGACCTATTGCTACTAACACTATTGCTATTTGAGAACTAAGATGATTTAAATTAATATTTAAATGGTTAATATAATAATTGGACACATGCGGACATATAGAGGAACATATTTTATAAGAAATGAAGGAGGCATTCGTGAGCTATAATTATATTTTGATATTTTTGTTTTCTTTTTTGTTTCTTGTGAATTTTTCATCTTGCGGTTCTATCAAAAGGGCCAATCAATCTCAACAAGATCAAGATGGAGAAACTAATGCCCAAAGGAATTCAAAAGATAATGCTACTATTTATGATGAGAATAATCTTCCAATTCCAAAGATAACTAAGATAAATGCTAAAATAAATAAAATGGGAATGCTGGATGTATGGACAAAAATATATTCAGATAGAAAATTACATGGTAGTGCTGATCAAATGTTAGAGATATTGGCCAAATGTAATGGAAAGAGCGATTCGATGTTTAAGGGGCTCGTTATGATAGAGCGTGAGAGGGAGTTTAAGCAAAGACTTTTTATGCAAACTCCTCTTCCCTCAAAAAATGCTTTATGTAATCTTAAAATAAGTTTTGGTAAAATCGGGCATGATGCTGTAAGTGTGAATAATATCGGAAATAATAGAAAGATAAGAAAAGAATCTTTAAATAATAAAAGAGAGATGCAACTTATTGGTGAATACTGTTTTAAAGGTGGAAAAGAGTGCACCGATGAATTGTAATCAAACTATCAAAAAGAAAATTGGGAGAAAAAAATCATGAGTCTTAGTATTAGTGAGTGCAAAAAAGAGGGTGCCTTATACATTGAGAAATTTATTGTAGAAGATGGTGGAGTGAAAACTGATTCAGGTTTGGCCTATAAAATTTTAAGTGTAGGGCAAGGCAAATCTCCTTCTGCAAGTGATACTGTAGAGGTACATTACGAAGGAACATTAATTGATGGCAAAGTTTTTGATTCTTCATACGAGAGAAATGCAAAAATATCTTTTCCTTTAAATAGAGTTATTAAAGGTTGGACAGAAGGATTGCAACTTATAAAAGAAGGGGGAAAGGTTCAATTAGTTATTCCCTCAGAGTTAGCATACGGTGATAGAGGCGCACCTCCTGTTATTCCAGGAGGAGCGACACTAGTTTTCATGGTGGAACTTTTTAAAGTTAAATAATTAACTAGATTAAATAGATTAACTGGATAAAGTGAAGTGAAGAAAGAGATATTAGATCAAATTGAAAAATATCAACATATCATCTGGGATTGGAATGGAACAATTTTAGATGACATAGACATTTCAATACAAACTATAAATGAAATTTTACCTCTCTATGATCTTCCAACTGTCAGCAAGGATCGCTACCACTTATTATTTCGGTTTCCTTTAATAGAATATTATAAGGATTTAGGTTTTAATTTTAATAAAGGAGCAGAAGGAACTTTGAAAGAATCGTTTGCAGTTGTTGGAGATCAATTTATTGAAAAATATAAATCAAGAGTCCTACAATCAAAGTTGTTTGATGGCATGATTGATATTTTTTCTAATATTAAAGATATAAAAAAATCTTTAACACCTAAAAAACAATCTATTCTATCTGCTGCCTCTGAAAAACATTTACTTCAATTAATAAAGCATTTTGATGTTTATGATTATTTCGACCATATTCATGGTATTGATAATCACTATGCTACCTCAAAATTACAAAGAGGATTTGATTTATTAAAAGTTAGTGGAATTGCGGCCAAAGACTCGCTGTTAATTGGGGATACTGAACATGATTATGATGTGGCCAAAGATCTTGGAGTTAACTTTTTATTATTGGGTGACGGTCACCAAAATCTTGGACCTTTGAAATTAAAACTTGGATCAGAATCAGAATCTAAAAATATCTTTGATAGTCGATATTAAGTATAGGTAACAGCTGTTGGATATCGTTCATTAACTTTAAAACATAAAGAAAATGAATTAGATTTTAGTTTGCGTTTTAGTGGAATTTTTGCTGGTTTGGTTTTGTCATTATAGTTATATATATAGTTATAGATTGAGATTAAAAAATTAATCGAATGAGTTATTACCTTCCATTAATTGAATATTTTGCAAAGCACGTTTTTCATCAAAAGCAAAAAAAATTTCGACAGTCTCTTTATCAAAAACATTTCTTCGCATTTTTTGAACTTCACCAAAAAGTTTTTTCATTAATTTTACATCGTAAATATCTTTATTATTAATATTTTTAGTATTGGAGATTTCATTTTCAATCAAATTAACTTCATGTTGATATTCCAAATATTGTGATAGAATTCTTTGTGCATCTTCTAGGGCCGGAGTTGGTAATTCTTTTTCTAAATATTGGTATAAAGCAGTTTTAACTTCATCTTCAGTTTTTTCTCCATCGATGTTTAAAAATTGATCGAAAATTAATTTTACATCATAATTTACAATCAAATGTTTGTTTTTATCTAAAGAAAACTTTCCATTTACTATTGGGTCTGAGTGTTTATTTTTTTTCAATGATTCTTTTTCCTTTTCAGAATCAGTAGAGAGAACTAATTGCTTCTTTTGATTGTAAGTTTGTTTTGGTTTTAAATTTGCACGAATTGCAGCTGCAGGTGCAACTGCAAGCACAATTGCAGAAATTTCTGATCTTGAATCTGCACGTAAGGACATACTTAAAGGCATTTTAGTTAGTACAGAAATAATAGCTAAAATGCTAAAGGTACATATACATAATGAAATAATGAAAATTATTTTTGTAGTTTTCATATTGATTCCATTTGATTATTTATTTTTTGAATATTAATTAAATGAATTTTATTCTAGCGATTGTAGTCTCTTAACATGAGAGATGTATAATGGCATAGGATCAGTTCTTCCTGGCGCCGGAGGAAGCCCTAAGAGAGAGCGGACACTTAAATTTATTTCTTCAAGATGATTTTGGTTATATGGGTCTTTGTTAATAACTTGACCAAAATATGAAGAACATTTTCCGACTAATCCATCATTTAATTCACCATCAAAATTATTCATTGATATAAATAATTTTCCACTCCACTTTAAAAGATAATCAGCAGGGTCAAGTGTTGTATGACTATTATAGGGACGAATTGCATTCCAAGAAAATAAATACACTCCTTGGTAGTTGGTTTCAATTCCCTCTGTATCGCATGGATTATTCCTCCAGTTGAGAGGAAGACCTGTAGGATATAATTCGTTATATTGAGCACTACCAATACTAGATAATTCATAAACAGCGGCCACGGAATCTTGTGAATGATTATTTCCAGAGAAAGTTTCAATTGCAAGACCAAGCAAATTTAAAAATTTATAAATAATATTTTTAAAAAATGAAGTAATGTTATTTGAACGAATATAATCGGCAACGGCCGAACCCATATGTGGTGAGGCCACAGTGGTTACACTTGCAAGTAAATAGGGAGCGTGTTTTAATAAGTGACGAGCGGTTATTCCACCTTGAGAATGGCAAATCAAATGCACCTTGGCCACTTTTTCTTTTTCAAGAATTATTTTTATTTGATCAATTAAATCTCTTTCCCGTTGGTCAGATGAAGCAGAACTGGCCATACTAATAGCATATACTTTTGCACCTCGAGCACTAAGAGTTTCTATAATATTAAAAAAATAATTTATGCTTTTACTTTTTAATATTTTGGATGCTCCTTTGAAAAGAGTATCAAAACCCATAATTCCATGAACCATTACAATGGGATATTTGGTTTTTAGAGAAGTGTTGGTTACAGTCGATGAAATTGCCGTCGGCGAGACCACAGCGGAGGTGGAGGTTCCGGTGATAATAAACAAAATCAAAGTAAAAATCATGAAAGAAATCCAAGTTGCCGTGGATTTCTTTAACAGATACATAAGAGTTTTCATTTGAATGCTCAAAAAACAACGGAGTTGTTAATTTGGTTGCTAACGATTTTTTACATAAAACGTACAACTAAACAAAACAAACGTGCCAGAAATCGTAGCATTTTAATAAATCTTAACTGGTCAGGTCCCTGGTAAATTTTGATCCATTTTCCTCGTCATTCGTGCGGCTTGCAGGAAGCAAGCCTCCTCTTTCCTCTGAAACTGAATCAAAATTTCCTCAGGGCCTTAACCAGTTACCAAAGCTAACTGACTAGTTATAATAAATCCTTATTAATTTGTAGATATATTACCATGATGATCTATAAACAAAATATTAAGTGAGGGTAAGAAAATTTAAAAATTGAAAAATTTTAATTTGTTAAGTGATAAAAAAGATGATTTTAAAGTAAAGAATTTAGATAGAGTTATTACTTAAGTAAATTGAAATTATTTTTATAAAAATTATTTTTTCTTTTTCTTTAAGTAAACAAATATACCGGCGGCAACAGCAAGGCCTATTATAATAAAGATCATTTCTGATCCAGCAGCACCGCCTTTTCCACCTTTTTTACCTTTTCCTCCATTGATATTTAAATTTTCTTTTTGATTGCCAGCATCTGGAAGTGCAGCTGAATCAAATAGATTTTCATCTTCACGTTTTACATAGCCAGGTAATTTAACTGCTTTTTGTCTAAATACACGAAGAGAAGCAATTACTTTATCAAAGACTCCTTGATATGATTCATAACTATCTTTTGCCACTGAAAATGTTATGGCCACTCCTAAATCTTCTTTTGTTGTGGCCAAGTAACGAGTATAAAATCCTGGTACTTCAGATGCTAAATGAAGAGCATCAACCCAACGTTGTTCATTTATATCCATGATCTTTGAATATTTTGGTTCTGATACTTGTGATTTTCCTCCAGGTAAATTATAACTTTTTGTTTGCTTTAAGTAGGCCATATATTGATCTAAGGTATCTTGTTCTCCTCTCAATTTTGCAACTAAAATTATGATTGCTTCTTTTTTACGGGCATCATTATCACTTTGACAAACCCATTCAGATCCTTCCAAAATACACTCCCATCCTGGAGGTAATTCAAATTCAGTGTATTCGTTTGCAAATCTTTTTGCATAAACATTACTAGGAGTAGTGATAAAAAATAATAAAGAATAAATAATAAAGAGCAAAAAAAGATTTATAAAAGATTTGTTTTCAAGTTTCATAATTTTCATTACACGCATCCTTGTTCTTTGTTATTTTTAAATCACAATACCTATAAAGTAAGTTATTAATTTATATTATAACCTATAAAAATTAAATTTTAAAATTTATTTATCTATGGATGTTGCTCTGGCCATAGTTCCAACTTCGATAGTTGTCTTTTTATATAGACTAACAATTTTTACAATTGCTTTTTCAGCGTATGATTCATAAACAATACCTGATGCTAATAAAATATTTCCACCAAGATAGTCAAATTTATAAAAATCAATTCTCATTCCTTTTTCAATATCATGAGTAATTCCTTTATCGACAACTACAAAACTACCGGCCGGTGATGTTTTTATTACCTGTGCTTCTATGTCGTATTCTTTGAATTTTTTTATTATTTCTTCTTTTTCACTAATTCCTGCTTTTCGGAATACTATAGAAAGCAAAAACTCATCACCTCGATCTGTTGAATACCCTTTAAGAACTCTTGCAGCTCGAAATTTTATTTGTAGAGAATTTGTTATGTTTAAATTTATGCCTGCAAATGGTTGCGAGTATTCTCGATTAACACTGTTATAGAGATAACTTGGACCGGTATTAATTTTAGGTTTTGTACCTGGTACTCCAGAATAATCATCGGTAGACAGAGATTTGATTCCTTTAATACCTGCTATAAATGCTATTTTATTTGTAATAATTTTTGGAATGTATGCTGATTCAAAATCATAACGTATTTCATGACTTAATTTACTTGGTATTGAATAAAATATCTCTGAAGATAAGATGAGTGTATTTTTGAAAAAATTTGCTCCGATATCCATACCAAATGAAATTTCATTTCTCTCATCTCCCAATGCAATTTTATCAACAACTTTAGGATTACTAGTGTCGGTCAGATATGTGTTTTCAAATAAGGATCTTTTTCCATAGACATCAAAAGCAAAATTCCAAATGCTTTTGTTAATTAATGCATATTTAAATCCAAGCAGTGCTGATTCAAGGCCTGAGTTAGATCCATTAATAATAGAGTAATCGTTTCTAAATTTATCTGCCGCTGATGACTTATCTTCTGCATATGCGCCTGACCAAGTAATGCTTGAAGAATTTTTTCGATAATTGATACCACCTCTCATTTCGAAATTACGACTTAATCCATATCTTAGCAAAAATTCTCCATCTGTTTCATTATACGATTCATCTGTAGTGAATGGTACAAAATTACCAACGTAGTTGTAATGACCTGTGGTTTTAAAATAGCGCCACATTAACTCTACCTCTAATGAATTTTTTCCTAAGGGAGTAGCGGCCGTTCTATAAACAGCGAATCTCTCTTTAACAGAGGAAATTAGTTTAGTATTTTCTTGGGAGATTTCTTCATCTGCAGATTTCTTAGAGCTACTAGTACTACTAGAACTACTATCAATATTAGTTCGATCATCAAAATCACTTTCATCTTCAGCAAAGGCATTGCTAAATGAGAAGATATTGTTTTGACAAACTAGACGACTATGCTCTGGATTAAATAAAAAGATTAAAAAAAATAAATTAAAAATTGATAGTACTCTATAAAAAAGCTTATATTCTTGTGAGTAGTATTTTATTATTTTAGATAGCATTGGTTTAATACCTATTTTTCTGTTTTTTTATTTTTTAAATTTTTTAAAAATTGTTTTCTTATCTTTTATTTTACTTTTATTTTTATTTTTTTGGAGGTTATTTTATGGCTAAAGAAACAGTATTAACAAAGTTCACGCTCAAAGCTAGAGAGATTTTATCATCTTATGCTGCTTTTACACTTGAAGGAGAGATGACCGCATCTGTTCAGAAAGGAAAAGAGTCTTTTACGATTACTGAAAGAAATGGAATTGCTAAAGGAACTAGTGATGGTGAAGCAGAAGCAATTTATATTGACAATGATAAAGCAATTAAATCAGTAGAAAAAAACATTGTTCCATTATTACCAAAGAAAGTTGTTATCAAAAAACCTGAAGACATCTTGAAAGCTTGTGCTGAATTTGATCTTAAACTTGTTAAGGGTGCTGGGCCTAATAAGAAAATCTGGGGTGGAAATGCTTGTTTAGCAGCGTCTACAGTTTTTTTTCAAACATTATTAAAAGCATCTGGATATGAGGCATGGGAGTTATTAACTCCTAAAGGTGGATTAAAAACATTTAATATGCCTAATATTGCTTTTAATATGGTTTGTGGAGGTGAACATGTTCCAGGCACAAAGCAAGACATTCAAGAAATGTTTTTCTTTGCTATGAATGAAAAGTCAGTGAAAGATGTATTTAAAACTGGAACAAAATTTTTCAAACAATTTGAAAAAAATTTAGTTAGAGATGGACTTCCAACAGGAACAGCAAAAGAACGAGGTTTCGTATTTCCTGTAAAAGATAATTTTGAAGGATTAAATAGAATTAAGGAGTGTGCTGAGCAATTAGGATTAAAGACTAGTGATTATGCCTTAGGTACGGATAATGCTTTTTCGGAGGTACAAAAAGGAGAAGAGTTAAGAAAGTCCAACAAATATGATATGCGCTTCTCTGGATTAGGTATTAAAACTAGAGCAGAATTAATTGAATTTAATTATTCAGTCGTATCCAGTGCCCCTAATTTTGTTACCATGGAAGATCCAGGTTCAGAATCAGATCCTGAGGCCCATAGAATGATGACAGAAAAATATGGAGAGCGAGTACAAATTGTAATTGATGATGCTGCTGTAACTCAGTTGCGTTTTATTATTCCATTTTTAGCATCTCCAGATAGAAATAAACGTTGTGGTAACTCTGTTTTAATAAAACTAAATCAAGCAGGAACTTTTACTGAGACCAGACTTGCCTCTGAAGTTGTATTAGGTCTTGCTGATGTAAAACTGGTAGAAGAATTTTTAGCTGCGAGAGGAGATCTTAAAAATGTATTAGCGGCCTTGCAATCTATTGATGTTAAAAGTTTAGATGAAGCAATTAAAAATATTAAGAAGGGTGGCTTTACTGCATTCTTCTCTCATCGTTCAACAGAGGGAAGTTCCGAATTTCTTCCTTACATGCCATTAATTTATGGAGCAGTTACGAGAAAAATTTGGTTCAAGGCCGGAGCTCCAAACGGGGAAAGAAATTTACAAAATTATAATCCTTTAATTAGAGCTGAAGAACTGATGAAAGCAAAAAAGATAAAAACTGTGATTGCAGGATTTAAGGGTTTACCTAATGAAGTTAAGTTATCTCTTAAAGCTGCTAAAGCTTAAGCAGCTAAAGTAACTTTATTCTTTGAACGAATTAACTTTCGTAATTCAATAAAGGCAGTAATATCTTTCATAGAGCATTTATCAATTCTATCAACAATCATTTCTGCTAGTCTAATAATGGAAAATTCTTCGTATTGAATTTTCCCACAATTTTTACACACGTGATATTTAAATTCTGGTCCTAAAACTTTGATGCTAAATTCATTCATCTCTTGTCCACACTTGAAACATAACATAATTATTACCTACCTTTTTTTATACAATCAATTATTGTACTGCTTACGTCATAAAATCATATTTGCAATGATGATGCCAAAGAAGATTAATTTGGTTTTGTATTATTTTATTTTTATCAGGCCTTTAAGGAGAGTTTCCGATACTAAAGATATAAATAAATGAATATAATGTAAGATTTTTTTTAAAAAATTAAATTGAAAAACTAAGATGAAAAAAAAGTATTTAATAATATTTTTATCAAACTTGTTGAATTTATGTTTAAGTATTTTTTTAGTTTCGAATGCATTTGCTAACAAAGTAGGAATTTTAGGTGACATTCATGGTGATCTTTATGCTTTTAAAGAGGCATTGAAGAATATGAAATCCAAAGGTGTTACAGAGATAATTTTAACAGGAGATTATGGTGATATAGGAGAAGTGGATTTAGGGTTAGCATTAAAAGCTTTAGGGATATTTGCAAGAAAGGAAAAAGTTTTTATAACCTTAGGAGATGAAGAGCAATATCCTAAATTTTTAAAAAATAATTATCAGAATGTTGTAAGATATTATAAGAAATTTGGAGTCATTATAAATCCAGATGGTGGCATTGAAAGTGGAATAATTGTTATTGATGGAAAAAAAATATTGGTATCACATTTCCCTCAACATAAAATCCCAATTTATGCTGGGCCGATATTAGAGGATATTTCGACCAGAAAAACCCCAAAGCAAGCAATGATTATTGATACAATGGCATTTGATGATTATCCTGCAACTACCATTGATTTAGAAATTTTTGCTCATACTCATAAAATGGTAAGTTATGTGTACGAAGATAGCAAGGGTGATAGATTAAGGGTAATAAATCCAGGTGCCATTAATGGAAGAAAAATTGGAGCAAATGAATTTATAGCTTGGTCTAAAATGATCCCAACCTTTGCAATTTTTGATACTAGTAGCAGAGAGGTTAATTTTTATAACGCTTCAACTGGCACTGGTATACATTTGGAAGATTCAAGAGATTCGGCTGAAAAAATTTTTAAACCTTCAAGAGGAGATTTGCATTGGGTTTCTGTGTTGGAAAAATCAGGTGAAAGGCCATGGGAGATGTTGCAAGAAATTCACAAAGCAAATAAAAATAAAGATAAAGATAATTTAAATCAATCAAAAGATGCAATAGCTGCACCTGTGGTCTGTCCCATTCCTCTAGATGGTTAATCAAAAATAACCATTGAATTAAAACTAATCAAAATATATATTGAAGATAAACGATACGATACTACAATTATGAGGAGTAGCTTTATGACTATCAATCCCACAGCAAATTCAAATTCAAATTCAAATTCAACAAAAAACAAATTAGATATATGGCCATTATGGACAGCAGTAGTAACCCCTTTTACTAATGATAATAACGTTGATTTTGAGAGTATGAGTAAATTGTTGCGCATGCAAGAGTCTGCAAAAAATGCACTATTGCTTCTTGGTAGTACTGGAGAAGCATTAACACTTTCACTTGAAGAAAAGAAAAAAGTTTTAGAAAATGCAATTTCACTGAAATTAAAAGTTCCTCTAATGGTTGGGGTGGGTGGAATTAATATTGAAGAGACAGTAAAGTGGATTGATTATCTTGAGACTATTCAAATTGATTGTTATTTGATGGTTACTCCACTTTATTCTAAGCCAGGTGCAATAGGACAAACTGAGTGGTTTTCTCGCCTATTAAAAAGAGTTTCAAGGCCTACCATGCTCTATAATATTCCAGGGCGTACGGGATGTGCTCTTAATGCGAAAACATTACAACAATTAGAAAGTCATCCATTCTTCTGGTCAGTAAAAGAGGCCAGCGGTAGTACGGCCGAATTTCATAATTATCGTCAAGCAACTCCAACAATATCTTATTACAGTGGTGATGATGGAATGATGCCATTCTTTGCACTTTCTGGAGCTGTTGGATTAGTTTCAGTCGCTTCTAATGTTTGGCCCAAGGCCACTCACAAATATGTAGATCTTTGTAGAGATGGACGCTTCAAAGATATTCTTCCCACTTGGAAAATTGCTTCGGATTCGCTTTTTACTACTAGTAATCCTGTTCCGGTTAAAGCATTACTACACGAATTAGGGTACATTAAAACTCCTCTTATGCGTCCACCACTTTCGCATATGGATTTAGATTCTAGAGAGAAATTAATTAAAGCAAATGAGATTATTATAGAGTGGGAGAGGCACAATGGTTGATAATGTAGATAAAGTCGATAAAGCAGGAAATAGAGAAAATATAGAAAATATAGAAAATATGGAAAATGTAGAAAATTGTAGCTGGGAAGAGGTAAAGAATGCTCTAGAAACTGGAGCATTAAGGGCCAGCAATTCAAGTGTAAAAAAAGTTATTTTACGTGCTTTTCGAGAGGGAAAACTTGTTGAAATTGATAATGGATATATCGATAAACATACAATGCTCCCTCAAAAATTTTCTCTAGATCGCAATATTAGAATTGTTCCTGCAGGGTCAACAGTTAGAACTGGAGCTTACATTGCTCCTGGAGTAGTAATAATGCCCCCATCATATGTAAATGTTGGCGCATATGTTGATGAAGGAACCATGATTGATAGTCACGTGCTAGTAGGGTCTTGTGCCCAAATAGGGAAGCGTGTACACCTTTCGGCGGCAGTTCAAATAGGAGGTGTATTAGAACCCATTGGAGATCGTCCAGTTACTATTGAAGATGATGCCTTTATTGGCGCTGGGGCCATAATTGTTGAAGGAATTTTAATTAAAAAAAGAGCAGTGATTGCACCCGGAGTTGTGTTATCTAAGAGCTTAAGAATTTATGATCTTGTTAACGAAGTTGTTTTAGAACGAGGAGCTGCAGTTCCCGAAGGAGCAGTCGTTGTAGCAGGAGTGAGGGCGCCAAATTGTAGCAATAATAACTGGGCCAAAGCTCAGGGCATATATTTGCAAACACCAGTTATTGTAAAATATCGAGATGAGAAAAGTGATGCCTCGTTAACTCTAGAAGAGGCCTTAAGATAATTAATCTTCACCTCTAAATTTTGGTAATTTATCATAAGGTAATTTTAAGGCATCTCGAACTGATTTGTAATCATTTAGTAGAAGAACTCCAGATCCTTTAATCCTTATTGGATAAAAACCTTTATTTATTTTTCCCCCACCAGCACCAAAACCTATCCCATGAAATTCGTTTTCATTATCTGAATAATCAAAACTTGCGCCAGCTCCAACAATCACGTCTTTGTAATATCTATCATCGGTTTTTGTTCCAGGTTTTTTATTCACTTTGATGGTAGATCCTGTGAGAGAAAATGTAATACCACCATATTCACTTCCTGCCGCCCAAGTTGGAATAATTGCTAATTTTCTTTCACCCAAAATATTTTTACATATCCCTACACTTAAACCTCCTCCTACTGCATATTTCACTCCCAGCTTGAGATCGAAGCCATAAGCTTTGCATACAAGTCTTTTTTCTAGAAAACCGTTAATAAAATCTTTTACTTCATCACTTAGTATTGCTTTTAATGAAGTTTCAGTGTTTGCAAGTATTTTGTTTAAATGATTAGAAGTGTGACCTTTGTATGCAGAAATTAAATTACATTGTTCACTTGCAAGGTGCATGAATTTATTTGCAATTTTTATTTTTGATTCATTTAAAAATTTTTTTCTAGTAACATTAATTAAATCTACGTCGGATTTTTTTTCTTTATATTGAAGAGTTTTTTTCTCAATAGCACCATCAACCCAATTGTAAGTATTAATTTCATTTTCATTAACTACAATTGCTGGCAGTTGATTTTCTTTTGTTGGAACTTCTTTTGCAAAATTGTAGTAGCACCCATAGATAGGATTAATTAAATCTTGATCAACTGTAGTTTTTATTAATTTTAAATTTTTCAAGTAACCATCATTACATGATTTTTTTATTTTTTTTATAGCTTCAAGATTGAATCGAGTATCTTTTTTAGTAAGTGAATGCATTACTATTGTGGCATTTTTTAAATATTCACCATTAGGAATGCCTTCGATTGTAAAAGTTGATTTTCTAGAATGAAGAATTTCGCCTACGCATTTAATAATATCATCTACTTCTGATTTATATACTTCCATATCTTTATTAAATTGTTTATTTAGTTGTTCTCTTGCATCAGTTATATTTTGTGCGTCCATAGAAATAACTAATTCTTTAATAACCTGCTCATCTTTAAAGACAGGTTCAGCAGAGGCAGCAGTAGATGCTGAACAAGTTACTTTTTCTGATACTTTAACTTTCTCTTTTTCTTTTTCTTTCTTTTTCTTTTGGTTTCCAGTTTTTACTGCGGAATCCTTTGTTGAAGGAGTATTATTGGAAATGTCATCTGCAGCAGATGATTTATTTATATTCATATAAATTACAATGATAGAAGAAAACATGAAAGCAGTTAATAATAATAATTTTCTATCAATACTAATTGAAATTGCTGATGTTTTCATTTTCATTTTCATTTTCATTTTTCCTTAATTGTTTCCACAGAAATCTTTTCTTATATAGTTTAATCCAAATGCAATTTATTTGATTTTTTTTAAGAAATAATTATTTAAATATGATTGATTATTTATACTTATATCGTTTTTTGCCTTTTCTTAATTTTTTGAGTGTGCCCAATTTAAATGGCAATTAGCTTTTATATATGTAGATTAATTTTATTGATAAGATACTTCAATTTTCTATTATTAAATAGAAAGCAAAAATTAATCATTTTTGTTCAAAAAATTAACATATCCATGTTCAAATATTTATTTAGAATACAAATCTTATTTGTAATTTAAAATAGTTAAAGAATTTATTTATAAAAACATTTTGCAAATTTAATTTGCGATAATTTATTTTTATCTAGTTTAGGATAGACTCTTATTTATCAATTTTTTAATTAATACTAATCTTTTGATTTTTTAGACAAAATTTGCAGATGGAAACAAGAATTAAAGGCATATATTTTTCAAAAAAAGGGCCTAATATTATTGATATCTATGGTTACTCATCAAAGGGGCTACCAGGTATTGAGATCATTGGATTAGGTCGTAAGGGTCAGAGTATTAGAGAAAAATTTATCTACATTTCTAAGTGTAGAAAATTAGCAGTCCCACTCAAAAGATATGTACTATGTATTGAAGATTCAGATCCAACTCTATCATTAACGAACAATTCAAAATTGAAAGATGAAGATGGGGCTTCGTGGCTTGAATTACCTCTGCTTTTACTCTTTTGGTGTTTAGCGGGAGTGGTGAATGTGAATAATTTAGAGGCCTGTTTAGTTGCGGGAAAAATCCTTGTTGATGGTAGGATTATTATTTTTAAGAATGATTTTTTATTAACAAAAATAATTGAAAAAAAAATGAGTAGTGAAAAAAGTTTTAGAATTTCAAATTCAAGAGAAGAAAAAAAAGGATTTACTTCTATTACTGTTAGCACTGAAATGAGTACAATTGTGAATACTGAAACTATCAATAGCAATAATAATAATAATTGTGAGCGATTTAAAATACATTCATTGCCGTTAGATAAAATTTTTGAAAAAATTGATGATTTACATTACGAAGTTATTGAGAACTTGTAGTCATCGGTCATTAGTAAGTAATTTGTGTTACTTTTTTATAACCCTTTTTGCTTTTCTTTCATTATATCTGTGAGATGACTAATTCCCATTTTTTCAAAATCTTTAGATTCAGTTTCTACTTTGGAATATGTGGTGTTGTTTGATGAGAGGTTTTCAAAATTAATATGGAATATTCTCTCTTCAATGTTTCTATTACTACCATTATTTTTGTCATTTTCTCTCTTACTATTGTTGTTGAAAAGGTAATTGCTATAGGCAAACATTAAATCGGCCGAACTGTTCATATTATTCATAGTAGATCTATTCCTCTTAAATGCCTCTGTATGTATAAACTATGTGTTTACAAGATAACTAAATATCTTGTCAATACTATATATACTCTTAGTCTTATACATAAGGTATATTTTATTTTGATTGCTTTCTTGGGGCCTGTGCCTGATAAACCTCTTTTACAAAATCTTGTAGAAGAGGTTCATTCGAGATATTATCAAATAGCCAATTATGAGCGTAATAACCATTTAAGCGTATTGCCGCTCGTTTTGCATGCTTTTCTTCTTGAAAACGAACAAGAATTAAAATAATTCCTCTTATGTTAACGGTAAGTCCATAAGTACATCCTTCTCCATAATCTTTACAATTTATAATTGGAAATTGTTGTGAAGGCATTATTAAAATTGCAGCAGGTTCTTTTTCAATTAGCATGGCCCATAGTTTTTCGTGAGTGAGTTCTTTTTTTGCACAAGAAAATGCAAGAAATAAAAATAAAAAGAAAAAAATTGTAAGTATATTAGTTTTTTTCATATCTTTTAATTTTTATTTCGCTGATAATTTTACGAATTCACTTAAATAATGTTTTACTACGGCCTCTATTTCGATTACCTCCCCTTGAAAGCGCCAACTGATGTCGTTAAAAGGCCCAACATGTGCTTTTATTTCATGGGCCATATTTATAGGAGGAGAGTCAGTGTTTAATCTTGCAGAGTAAAGTCCTCCTGCATTTGAAATTAGAGCAATAGAGATCACATTAGAGGCCTTTCTGGCAACGACTAGTTTTAGTGAATTACGAAATAACATAAAATCATTTATGGTATTTGAAATTTTAAATATTTTAATAATAGCACTAGGGCCTTTATTACCTCGATAAATATTAAATTTAGTAAGATAAAATTCAAAACGCTCTCTCAAATTATTCATGAAATTGATAGAAGATTCTTCTATCAGTGGTAATGTATCTAGATGTTCATTAAAATTAATTACTCCACTTTCTTCCATGTTCAATTCTTCTAATGCCAAATTTTCAACCCAGGCGGTATTTATATTATTAGCATCGTCATCATAATTATTAGCATAATCATAATTATCTGGAAGTGTTTGTTGATAATTTTTATTGTATGTGTGATCATTTTTATCTCTCATTTTTAATCTATGCCTCCTATAAAATTTAATATTTTTGCTTTTTATTTTATTTTAATTTCCTCTGAAAATACTTTCGACCAAGGCAGGGCTGCCTCAGGCCGAAAACGCTGTCAATAGAATCGGTCATACCAGTGCACATAGCAGGAAGTCGCGATCGCAAAGGCCTGCAGATTCATATAATACAATTTTTGCAGATTTATTATGATCCGTGAAACTGTAAGTGCATAATAATTATAGTGAAAAGTATAAACCTAACGTTGCATAAAAATTTAAAAGAATTATTGAAAGAAAAA
>JADGAM010000110.1 GCA_015232015.1 Oligoflexia bacterium
AAATAATAATACTTATTATTTATTTTCAAATAATGATTTTATCCCAATAACAACTAATACTCAAAGTAGTCAAAATATTAAAAATACTCAAAGTACTCAAAATTTTTCGCTTATGCCTTTAATGAATGAGTCTGAAACTAAAACTACTATACCTATGAATTATCCTTTGAGTTATCACAATGGAATTTTAATGACGGGTAATACAGATAAAGGTTTTGTGCTTAAAAAAATTTTAAAGCATTCAGAGAATCAAAATCCTGTTGAGTGTATTTTTTTTATGGATGATGATCCTGATCGGATAAAACAAATGGATAATGCATTTTCAGATCAAGCGGATATAAAATCATTATTTGAAAATAAATAATAAGTATTATTATTTGCTTTCAAATATTCTAAGACCCAAGGCTCCTGAGGTAGGGAAAAAGTAAAGCGATAACCTTTTAAATGATTTGTGGATTGATCAAATTCACAAAGGTCCCGATGCACTTTTAGTTTAATAGAAAGATGATTTTTTGTGAAATAATCACGTAACTCTGGAACTAAACTATCTTCTGTTACATCTATTAATTGTTTCTCATCAAATGCTAATTCTTGTTTTTGATGATCAAAGGTAACATTAGCGAATCTAGTCTCTTTTTCAGTCAAATGTTGAAAAAGAGGATATCTTGAAGTTAAGGCCAATACTCTGGTTTTTGCTTTTAATTTGCTTAAAATATCTTCTACACCAATTTGAGTAGTATCAACTTTTTTTTGACTATAAATTCTAGAAGTTCCAGAAGCTCTAGAAATTTCGTCAAAATAATAGACCAATTGTAAATTGGTTTCTTTAAATATCTTAATTTTACAATCAGCGGATTTTAATTGCTTCACGAAATCAAGATAATCCGTACTTTTACTTGTTATTAAAGTTTCATCAAGATCAAATACAACTAAGGTTTTTTTTGGATTACATATTTTTTTACTAAAAGCATTCTCTACTTCTTCATACAAATCCATTATTTCATTTGTTTTAACTGCCTTAATTGTTTTTGCTTGAATTTGAAGAATGTTAAAAATAGTTGATAAAAAAAATGTTAAAAATATTATTCGACATAAATAAAAACACATTTTTATTTCTCTTTTTTTTTATTACTTTTTTATTTTCTAATAAAAGGCGCCACTAGACTTATAAATTCATCAAAATTAAATGGCTTTCTTAAAAGATATAAACCTGAATCATGAGCGTATTTTGCAATCTCGTCTCCTGATTCCCCTGTTACTAAAACACCTTTGGCCGAACCATTTATTCTTTGTGCTTCTCGTATTATATCTTTTCCAGAGTGTTGAGGAAAATTCATATCTGTAATGATAATATCTATTGAACTGTTTCTAATATAATCAATGGCCTCTTTCGCGTCCAAAAGTGTTTTAATTGTAACCTCTTCCTTATATTCATCTTTCAGACACTCTTCCAACATAAAACAAATATCTTCTTCATCATCAATTATTAAAACTTTTACAGGAGATATTTCCATATCAGCAATCCTCTATTATTGTTTTAAAATTTAATCTTAAAAATGACCTATGAATATAGTATCGGTAAAAAAATTTTTTTATAAAATTTTTAGAAATATTTTTAGAGATAGATATGGATGATGATGTTATGTTGGAGGTTTCTATTAAGAGAGATTTAAAATTAAATGATTTATCATTAACAAGAAATGATTTAGAGAGAATTAAAGAGTGCAAACAAGGTGAAGTTAAATATATGGATATGTTATTTTCCTATGAAACTTCAGGAGGTGCAACATTTTACAGAGATTCAGAATTAGATTACGGTAGAGACTTTACGTACATTGATTTTTACAATGAAAAAAATAAACTTACAATTTCAGTAAGAATTTACGAGGATTCAACGGAAAAAATTATGCTTAGTCAATCCTTACGAAAAGAACAAATAACAATATTAAGCGAGGGAAAGTAGATGGAGATGGAAAGCGGTTTTTTAAAAGCGATTTTTGATTCTTTTGATGTTTCCTTTGCTTATAATTTTATATATCTGGCAGAGGTAATTTTGATGATATTTTTGGGCAAATGGCTATTTAATTACATTACATCATACTCGTTAACAAATGAATTAACGAATAAAGATAATTTGGCGGTGGCCTTAGCAACTAACGGTTACTTAGTGGGAATTGCCATAATTGCGATTGCTGCTAATTTAGGGGAAACGGCAACTTTATTGGATGGAATCTTAGAAATTGCTCAATTCTCATTTCTAGGAATGCTTCTTCTTCTTATTTCCAAATTTCTTAATGAAAAATTTATTCTAAAAAAGTTTTCTGTTCGTAAAGAGTTAATTGAGGATAAAAATGCAGGAACTGGTGCAGTGGTATTAGGTAACTATATTGCTTCAGCATTAATCATAGCGGAGGCGATCACTGTTGAGGGAGGAGGATTTTTATTTGTATTATTGTTTTATATTGTAGGACAAATTTTTTTAATAAGCTTTGCTCATTTTTATGCTTACATTATGCCTTATGATTTGCATTCGGAATTAGAAAAGGACAATGTAGCAGTTGGTATTTCATTTGCGGGAGCATTGATTGCAATGAGTATTATATTGATGAAAGGATTTTCATCAAATACAGTGGAATTCATACCCAATATTGTAAATTTTATTGTTGTAGGAGTTGTTGGTGTAATTATTTTATCAGCTTTAAGAATACTCTTTGCTAAATATTTTGTTTTTTCAGTTGATTTAAATAGAGAAATTGCTATTGATCGAAATGTAGGAGTGGCCTTGATTGAAGCATCAATGATGTTAATAATCTCCTTTTCTTTATTTTTCTCAATATAAATAAATAAATTTAAAATTTTTTAAGGATTAATTTTTTATGGGTGATAAATATGAATTTAGAATAAGTCGTTTTATTATGGTTTTAGTGGCCTTGTTTTTCTTGTTTGTAATATTTCGTTCATGTTCGACCAGCAGAAATTATGATCACAAACAAAATGCTTATGTTGATTCATCTGAACAACAGACACCTTCTTCTCCTCCATCGCACATGCCAGCTGAACGAGTGGTACATCAAGGAGGAGGTTTTTGGAACGGAGTAAAAGATGTTATAACTGGTGTTATGATAGGACATATATTTAGTGGTAGGTCACGAGGAAATGACTACTATGATCGTTATAATAACAATTACCATCCTAATAATAACAATAACAAAAACTATAACAATAATTACGATAGAGGCAGAAGTAGTTCAATGAGAAGAGGTAGCTTTGGAGGAACAGGAAGAAGTGGCGGATTTAGATTTGGAAAATGAAAATAAAGCTGAGGCCGAGGTCGTCGGAGCTGAGGCCGGAGTTAAGTTCGGAGCTAAAGCTAAAGGCGAAGCTGTTAATAAAAAAAAGCAAGCACAGCAAATTTTTCTTCTATCATCGGTTTTTATAATTGCCTTTTGTGCTTTAATTTATGAACTTCTTATAGGTAGTGCTTCTTCTTATTTTCTTGGAGATAGCGTAACTCAATTTTCTTTAACAATAGGTTTTTTTATGACGGGGATGGGAGTGGGTTCCTACCTTTCTCGTTTTATAAAAGATAAGCTACTATTATCATATATTAATATAGAGATTATGTTAGGTTTTGTGGGCGGAATCTCTATTCCAACTCTCTATCTACTTTTTGCCATAAACTTGGGCCGTAATTTCACCTATGGCGTGATTATTTTTACTCTGATTATTGGTACTTTAATTGGTTTAGAAATTCCATTACTGACTAGGATTTTATCCAATAACTATAATTTAAGATACAATCTCTCTAATGTTTTATCATTAGATTATCTTGGAGCACTAATTGCGACATTGCTTTTCCCTTTTGTATTATTACCATTTTGGGGCACTTTTAAAACCTCTCTGATTATGGGTCTTATAAACATAGCAGTAGGATGCATCACATATTTCTTGTTTCGAAAGGAAGAGGAATGTAAGTCTACGGGCACCAGAGGTGCTGCTGGCAGCAGAGGTGGCATCATTTTGTGGTTTTATTCTATATTATTTTCTATTATTTTAATCTTGGGTATTTATTTTTCATCTAACCTCATCCAATTTTGGAATGATACAATCTATGGTGGGCGAGTACTTTTTAGTAAAAAAAGCAAATATCAAGAGATTGTTTTAACTATCAAAAATAGAATTATTAATATGTATTTAAATGGGGGACTACAATTTTCTACAGTAGATGAGTATCGTTATCATGAATCATTAGGACTTATGCCTCTTATGGTTTTGAGACAACAAAAAACTAGTGTGTGGAGACCAAAAGTTTTAATTTTAGGTGGGGGGGATGGTAACATTATAAGAGAGGTACTAAAGGTAAAAGAGGTTGAGGAGATCACCTTAGTGGATATTGATGAAGAGGTAGTCAACCTGGCAAAAAATTATAGGGCGATGAGAGAAATTAATCAGGATGCTTATTGGAGTGATAAAGTTAAAGTAGTAATAGATGATGCCTTTCATTTTATCTCTACTAATTCTACTAATTCTACTAATTCTACTAATTCTACCAATTCTACCAATAATGAAGATAAATATGATTTAATCATCGCGGATTTTCCTGATCCTAATAACCAAAACTTAGCAAAGCTTTATAGTTTGCAATTTTATCGTTTTGTTAAATCCAAATTAAAGGAAGAGGGGATTTTTGCCACTCATGCCTCCAATCTTTTCTACGCTTACAAAACTTTCCTTTGTATTCAAAAAACTATCTCTCATAGTGGATTTAAACATGTCTATCCTTTTCATGTGCAAATTCCCTCTTTTGGGGAGTGGGGTTTTGTTATGGCCTCTCCTTCCTTAGAATTGTCTGTAGAAAAAATGAAAAGTATCAGCTTAGAAGGTATTAAAACTAGGTTTTGGAGTGCTCATCTTTTTGTAGAGGCATTTATTTTTCCCAAAGATCGTCTAGAACAAATACCACCACAGATGAACATTAATATATCAACCTTAGAAAATCCCAGCGTGTTATCTTATTATCAAGAAGGTCTTGCTCTCTTAAATTAATTAAGAAAATTTAAAAAAATAAAAATTTGTTTAAAAAGGTTTTATATTTTTTAAATTGAGTTAATATATCT
This sequence comes from Oligoflexia bacterium, assembly GCA_015232015.1. Classification (GTDB taxonomy): domain Bacteria; phylum Bdellovibrionota; class Bacteriovoracia; order Bacteriovoracales; family Bacteriovoracaceae; genus JADFZW01. The sequence continues at coordinate 5,118 of JADGAM010000110.1, forward strand.
TTATAGGCAATAGGCACTTCATGTCACCTGACAGAAGAGGATGAAAAATATTTTTAAATTAATCTTTAATTTAGATATTTTTGTATTATATTTGGTTTTACATACGCAACGAAAATCACAGGGGGAAATTTTACTTTGATTGCTGCTAATTCGTTAAAAATTCTTGTCATATATAATAATGATTTTTCAGATGCCTCTTTTAACTCTTCAGAGCACGAGCAGGACTCTGAGCCTCCGGGTACGGCCATTGATACAAGCGCCGATGGCCATCACTTAAAAACTTCCTTCGCTGAGAGTGAAATTTTTAACGGAGACTTTGCTCGCGCTAATGTTATGAGTGTTGCATATTCTATTTGGGGCGCACTTAAAGATCTCTCTTTAACCGACATTAATGTGGTTCCTATTACTGGTCTTAAAGAATTATCCACACTTCTAAATCAAAACAATTATGATCTGGTTGTTAATCTTTGCGAATCATAGTAGTTATGAGATAGAAGTTGTAAAATTACTTGAGAGATATCGTGTTCCATTTACAGGAAACTCATCAATTGCCTTACACTACTCTTTAGATAAATTTCTTTGTACATCCATTCTACGTAAAAATGGAGTAAATGCTCCTTACAGCGTGGTTATTAAATCAATGAGTGAAATTGATCAATACCAATACCCATTTCCTTGTATTGTAAAACCAAATCAAGAGGATGGATCTACAGGAATTGATTTTCATGCAGTAGTAGATACAAAACAAAAATTGTATAAGCAAGTGCATAGACTTTTAAGTCAATATAAAAGACCAGTATTAGTGCAAAGATATATTGATGGAAGAGAGATAAATGTCTCTATGATTGGCAATAAACCATGTAAGTTTTGGGGTGTCTCAGAGATTGATTTTAGTGGATATAAAGATGACTGTCCAAAAATTTTAAATTACTCCTCGAAGTGGTTAGAGACATCTTTGGAGTACAAGGCGGCCATATCAGTTGGACCAAAATTAAAATTTTCTACAAAAAATAGTGTCTTTGAATTGGCCAAAAAAACAGCAGAGCATCTTCATATTAGTAGTTATGCAAGAATTGATATGCGCTTAGATGAGAAAGAGCGCCCCTATGTAATAGATGTGAATCCCAACTGTGACTTAGATCCAAGGGCCGGTTTTGCAAAGACATTTGCTTTTAAAGGTATTTCATACAGGGAATTAATTTATAAAATTATCGATGATGCTATTAATGTTCATAGATCCGAACAAGTGCAAGTACAAGAACAAGAGCTTATGGAGAGAAGACAACTATTTCCACTCTCAGGCATGCTGGGTGGTTTAGGTGTAGGTGTAGGCAGTTTAGGAAATATTATGGACATAGGTAACAATCTCGAATTATCAAACGAATTGAATTAAATTAAATTAAGGTAAAAATTTTTATGTTTAAGATTAGAGATATGGAAGCAAGTGATAGAAGTAAAATGATTGAGTTGTTAGAAGCTGTTCCTTCATTTACTAGTGAAGAAAAAGAAGTAGCTATGGAACTTGTTGACCATGCACTTAATAGCAATAATCCAAATTCAAGTGATTATAAATTTCTTCTGGCCACTATTCACATTGAAAATCTTCAATGTGAAATGTTGGTAGGTTATATTTGTTATGGTGCTACTGCTATGACTATAGGGACATATGACCTGTTTTGGATTGCTACTCACTCTGATTATTTAAATAAGGGTATTGCAAAATCATTAGTTACAGAGATGTTTAAGCGAATTAAACCATTAGATGGTAGATTAGTCAGAGTGGAAACCTCTGGACAAGAGCTTTATAAGGGAGTCAGGGAATTTTATTTAAAGCTGGGTTTTATTGAGGAGGCCAGAATAAAGGATTTTTATAAACCAACTGATGATTTAGTTATCTATACATATCACCTATCGAATTTGAGTCAATAAGACCTACTTCAAAATAAATTGAACACCTTCTAAATAAAAAGCATAAAGATTATTTCACAAGCCCTAACATAAAAAAGTATTATTTTTTTTCGATTTTTTTCGATTAGATCTCTAATGAAAGAAAAATATACATTTGAACTTTTAAGAAATAATTTGAAGGCCTCTATTTGGGATGGAGTTTTTTACTCTCTGATGGTAGGTCTTGGAGAGACATATTTTCAAGCATTCGCCGTAGCTTACGGATTTTCCAGCTTACTTGTAGGCCTTGTATCAACGATACCTTTAATTACAGGAAGCTTCATACAATTAGCAACTCCATTTTTAATAGGTTATTTTGGTAGTTATAAAAAATGGGTGATAGCTTCCGTCTCTTTACAAGGACTTTGTTTTATTCCGCTTGCGGTTGTTGCCTATAGGGGAGGCATTCATCCCTTAATAATTTTTTTATTGATAACTTTATATTGGGCCTGTGGTATGTCCGCAGGTCCTGTGTGGAATGCTTGGTTACATAGTCTCTTACCATCGCCTATTCGCATGGGTTTTTTTGCAAAAAGAAATGCCTTAAATTATCTGGCCACATTTACAGGAATTATTTTAACTGGACTTTTACTTGAAGAGGGAAAATTACTTGGTTTTACCTATAAAACATTTGCACTAATTTTTATTCTTAGTGGGATGTTTAGATTTTTTGGAGTTTACTGTCTAAATAAACAAAGTGAAAGTAGTGAAGTTTTTAGAATAGAAAGAACGTTAGATTTATTAAATGAAAATGAAAATGAAAATGGAAATGGAAATGAAAATACAAATGGAGTTAAGTCAGAAAATAAAAAAATATTAAAATTCATAGAGAGAGTAAAAAGTACTTTGAGACTTATAAGCAAAGAAAAATATGGAAAAATATTATTATTTGTGCTTTTTTTTAAGATGTCAGTTTATTTTGCTGCCCCCTTTTTTACTCCATTTATGTTAGTGGAGATGAAATTATCATATTGGATGTATATGCTAATTATCTCTGCTTCATTCATAGGTCGAATTACTGTTATGCGCTTTATGCGCTCATTATCGACCTTTTTTGGAGTATATAATTTTTTATTGTTAGCCTCCTTTGGAATAGTATTTATTCCTGTGGCCTGGATTATTTTTGTACCAAATGTTTTATATTTATTTATTGTAGAAATATTTTCTGGCATGCTATGGGGTGTTTTTGATCTTTGTGTTTTTATTATTGTTTTCAATGATATTAATGAAAAAGAACAAGCACAAGTTTTAAGTCTATTCAATTTTATACATAATTTATTTTTAGTAATAAGCTCATTTGCTGGTGGAATTGTACTCTCATTTGGGGGTAGTAGTTATCATTCTTATATTTATATTTTTATGATTTCAACTTTTTTAAGACTTATATCTTTAAGAGCGTTTCCCGATATTGTAATGTCAACTAGGAGATTAGTGACTGGTCAGGTCCCTGGTAAATTTTGATCCATTTCCCTCGTCATTCGTGCGACCTACAGAAAGCAAGCGACTTGCAGGAAGCAAGCGACTTCTTTCCTCTGGAACTGTATCAAAATTTCCTCAGGGTCTTGGTCTTGACCTAAGTTACCAAAACTCGCTGACCTAAGTTACATTCGAATCATTGTCCGCTATTTTGAATAGCGGTATTAAATTTTAAAAAATATCTATTGGAAATAATTTTAAATATATCTTTTTCTTTATACTTATAGATAGTATCAAACTTATATTTGATATTTTCATTACTTTTTTCATTATCAGATTTATTACTATTATTATTTGAGATGAACAAAGCCTGTTGATTAGCACTAGCAATTGACCTTTCATTATTTATTTTAGCTGAATTATTGGCGTTAGTTGTATTGGTATTTACATTAGTTGCATTAGTTACATTGTTATTGTCTAAATTTTTTATTTCGTTAGATTTCTTTTGGGTCATTATTAAATCCAATTTTGAATCCAATTTTGAACTTGCAGATATTAAACGGGCATTATCGGTGGCCATGGGTTTTAATGCAAATTTTTTTAAAGCGACCTGACCATTTACCATCATTTTAGAAGATGGATCACTTACAGAGGTCAGCAATTGTTTAAATATTTGCTTACGATCTAATTGTTCTAATTGGTCTTTAGTGAAAACCTTTGTAGCAGCATCAGATTTAATTAATCCATCTATTTTTTTTGTTAAAACAATATTTTCTTTGATTAGTTCATCCATTTTAGAAAGATCTGGATTAAGCAAATTATCAAAATCTTTTTTAAATTCTTTTCCAATATCAGGTGATTTTGGAAACATTTCCTGAGGATTAAAGCAATTATTAGTAAATTTACATTGGCAGCGATCATCAACAGTTAGATCTTTCCTAATACAAAATTTTGGATTTAAATTATATAATGCTGCTTTATTATGAGTTGATTTTGGTCTTTTAATATTTGAATTTGAATTACCATTTTCATTGTCTGTAGCTGTGTTTGTATCTGCTAAAGAAACTGTTTTTGTTGTTTGCGCCCAAGATTCATTAATGAGAGAGAAAGGATTATTATGTTTTGGAAAATTGGAAAGTAAAATATCCATTAACTGATTTAACTGATTTTTTTTCAAATTTTGGTAATTATTATTTAAAGTGTAATAGTTATCTAAGGCCTTTTCCCACTTATTTCTTAAGATTAATTCTGTAGGAATTAATGTTATTATTCTCGTAATCATAAGACTAAGATAGGATGCTATAGAAAAAGAAAAAATAGCTCTACTTGTAGAATTAACTAACATTGGAGGGGCGGCAGGAGTAGTGCATGTTGCTGCTCCACCAGCAAATGCCTCTTTGATATTTAAGTAAGCAGCAGTAAGAAATACTTTCCATAAAATAACATAAGTCCAAGATACGAAAAGGTGTCTGTATAGGTAATATAATTCTTTATCAAGTTCAACAAGTACATATTGTCTTTCATTTGCTTCAGGAGGAAGATTTTTTAAACAATCAGCACCTTTTTTTGTTGTAAACTCTGTAATAAGTCGATTAGCTGTCTCAGCTAATATTGCCACTACTCCTGCAGCTTGAACATTAATTGCACCTGGGCAGCTGGCCTCCTTATACTTTTCTAAGTACATTAACATGCTCATATAAATAAGATAAATAGCTCCAAGAGAGAGTCTTGCGGCATCTGTCTCTGTAAATTCCAAAGCATTGGTTACAACAGCTAAATTTTTTAGATGTACATTTGAATTACCAGCAAAACTTTCTAATGCACTACGAGTTTTCTTTCTATCTTCATCGCTAAAACGACAGGACTCGAGTTGATAATCTTTTTTGGTTAAATACGTATCTCCGTTATTATCGATGGTTAATAATTCTCCTTTTGCATTCCAAGCAATATCCTTCATGCCCGCCAAATCATCTCGCTTTACCCAAGCATCATTGTTTTTGTTGTACTCATAGTAATTGCCAGTTTCATCTTGTGCTATTATGGCATCTTTAGGACTGATTATAATTTTTGTAAATTTTTTTCCTTCCGGATGCGCAGGAAAAGTAGTAGGAGGTGCTGGAAGGTCCTGAACTACCGCTCCAGTATTATCAATTGTATAGATATTATTATTATTATTTGGATTGGTGTATATGGCATTGTAAGGACCTGCTTTCTCTATATCACCAACAAATTTATCGGAAGAAGAATCGTATTTTCCTTTAATTAGTCTTCCTTGATCATCTAGCATAAATATGTTTTTTTCACTAATTGCAATTTGCTTTATGTTAAGACCAAGAACTGAGATTTCATTCCAAGGAGGTGTTTTATCTTTGTTATGAAGGTGAAGTTTACCACTATTATCAACAGCAAATACATTGCCATCAGAATTAACTGCAAAACTTTTAACCCCAAAATCATTATTTAAATTACTCCAGCTATCTCCACTCTTTTTGTATAATTTTCCATCTTCTCCTAAAATTGCGGCATCTCCTTTTTTATTTGTTTCAATTTCTTTTGCTTTAGGAGCTGTATCATCTTTAATTTTTTGATCGACGCTTACATTAATATTGCTATTACCTTTCCCATAAATTGATTGAAGAGAATAAACATCACCATTACTTAATCCAAAGAAAGGTCTCATTTTTGAAAATTGTGCACAATAGTTCATTATGGAATTGGGATCATACTGGCCTATATATGCATCAAAATTATTCGTATCATTATTTGAATCACCGGAATTCAATTGATCTTTGCAGCTTGCTGGAACATCAGATCTAGTTTGTTCATGTAGAAATCCTATAGCATGACCAAATTCATGTATTGCTGTATTTTCAAGACTATCTGAACTTTGGAACACAAAAATTTTCTTTAATTGGGCCGCTGCAGATTTAAAAGTATAGAGTTTCATACTTGGATACTTAAAAGCTGAATTTTTACCTACATAAGAATATGATCTATCATCAGAATCACTTAATTCTATTTTAATATCAGCGGCCGAAATATTAGCAGTCGTACATTTTTTCCAACCAGTAAATTTTAAATCAGAGTAATATTGCCAGGTATTTTCTATGGCCCATCGGACACGATTTTTTTCAGTATTACTACCATCGGTGGTCCAACATACACTTAAATCCTTTTTGGTCCACCAGTAACTACCTATACCTGCATAGACAGTGGTTATGGAATTAATCCATAAGAGAGTGCTTAATGAAATTGTTAATAGGAATTTTTGTTTGATTGTTTTATTTTGATTTTTTTTTCATAACTAAATTATAAATCTGCTCCAAATTATAGGCAAGTTATTAGTTAAAAATATATTTTAAGCTAATAAAATTCAGCGATTACGAAATAATGTATCAATTTTTTAATTGAAAATGGAGTGAGTTACAATCAAAGATTAATTGGGAAAATAAATTTTAAAAGTTGAACCGCGATTTAAGTCACTAATCAATTCGATATGTCCTGAATGTTTTTGTATAATATGTTTTACAATGGAAAGACCAAGACCAGTGCCTCCCATTTCTCTAGAGTGAGATGTGTCTACACGATAAAAACGTTCAAAAATTCTATTTTGGTTTTCAATGGAAATTCCAATGCCATTATCACTTACTTCCAAAATTGTATGGTTATTAAAGTAGGAATCTTTATCGGAATCATATATTTTTACATTAATTGTACCATTATTTTGAGTATACTTAAAAGCATTGTCGATTAAATTAATAATAACATGTTCTAGAAGATTGATATCGCAAAACAGGCCATTTTCTGAAATTTCAAAATTGATAGAGGTGTTTTTGCTTTCATATATAGGGGTGAGTGTAGCAATTACACTTTCACATAATTCGTTTAATTCATCATTAGAGATATTTTCTTTTTTTAAGTCTTGTTTTGTTTCGATAGTTGAAAGTTTTAAAAGATCATCAAAAAGATTTAAGAGTCTTTTAATATTTTTATCCACTTTTTCTAGGTGTCCATTAAATTGCTCGCTAGATTGAAGATTATTTTCAGCAAAATTAGCATTACAATTAAGATCAGATTTAATTAATTGTATATAACCTTGTATAGCACTTAGTGGAGTTCTTACTTCATGAGAAATATTACTTACAAAATCTAATTTCATTTGCTCCAAACGTTTTCGTTCTGTAACATTGTAGAAAACACCAACAGAACCTAGTAGTACTCCTTTTGAATCTCTCAAGTGATTTACAGTTATATCAAAAAATTCTTTTGATTCATTAATAGTTTGTAATTGTATATTGTGACTTTGAAGAATACTATTTTCTTCTACATTTTCATTTTCATGCTCTAATGATTTTTCAAAAAGATATTTAATATTTAAATCATCAAATACGTGATTAATGTGTAGTGGTAAGTGATATAAGTAAGAAGAAAAATTTATCAAAGTACCTCGATCTTCTATCTTTACAAATAGATCTTGAAATTTTTTATTTGAAAACCAAATGAATCCTTTTTTATTAACAGCAACGATCCCTGCCTGAGTAGATTCCATGATGGCATTTAATTTAGAGTTTTCCAAATGAAGCTCATCTAAGGTTTTTTCAATGTTATGTTGAGCTTCTTCTAAAATTTTTTCTATTATAGGCCACCTTCTCTTTTTTTGAGGAACGGAAGTAGTATGATTGATATTTCTATTTAATTCAAAAAATTGAAAAGTGGTATTTGAAACAGTGTTAAATATGCTTTGATTAATTTGATAAATTTTTTGTATTACAGAACGTAAAGAATAAAATGGCCTAATGCTCATCCAAATACTAAACAAAGTAATAAAAAAAAGTGCAGGCAAGAGTATTGAAAAAATTTCTTTATCTAAACGGTGAATTGTTGATTCAATTTCACTAAAGGGAATGGCCATTCTAATTATCAAAAGATCAAAGTTAGAGATGTGTTGTAAATCTTTAATCAACACTGCCCGATATAACATTTCCATCGACAGGGTTTTACTATAGTGAATATTAAATGATTCTTTGTTGTTTTTGGCATTTATTATTTCCGGTCTATCGTTATGATTCTCGATGGGATTAATGTAAGAAATATCACTACGGGCACTATCGCATAAAACATGTCCGTCGTAGGAAAGCAGCGTATAGCGTGTTTTAAATTCACCAAGTTGTAATTTACAAATGAGTAGAGGGTTTAATTTTTTATTTTCAATAATATTTTTTGCTAGCAAAAGCGATTCGGAAAGACGGGATTTGGTGTCTTGTAATACATAATTTTTAAGTTTAAAGTGAGCAGTTATTCCAATGATCAAAAGAATTAGTAGCAATATTAGAAT
>JADGAM010000111.1 GCA_015232015.1 Oligoflexia bacterium
TTAAAATTAGCGCAAAAGACTAAATTAGTAATCGAAAGTATGGGTATGGGTTTAGTAAGCTCGCAAACACCTCGTGCTGGCAGTGCTATAAATGAGCAATCAACTATTGAGTTAAATTATGAACCACCAATCTATGATTAAAAAAACAAAACAAGAAATAATTGATCTTCTCTCTTCACAAATAAATATAATAGATTGTAAATTTAATAATAAAATTAATGAAAATAATAAAAAAAATGAAAATATAGAACTTTGTGATATCGAATGGAAAATTGAAAATTCCCAAACTAATAAAGTTCTTTTCTATCATTTGCATAACCAGCAAAAATCTATTGAGGAATTTTATAATCGACTAAGACACTCATTCCCCTATGGGCTTTTAATTATAAATGCTGTTAGCAATTTACATATTAATATTGAAACTTCCAATACTCTTATTATCGACGAAAAAGATTTTCTAAAAGCACAAAAAATTTTATTAGATCTTTGGTATCCTTTAGAGTTACAAAATAAAAAATTAGTTGCAATTACTGGAACAAATGGAAAGACCACCTCTGTTTTTCTTTGTCAACAAATTGCAAATCAAGCAAACATTAAGGCGGCCGCCCTGGGTACTCTGGGTCTGTGTGAAGATGGAAAAACTTGGAGTGCCATTAGTAGTGGATTAACAACTCCACCGCTAATTGAGCTCCAAAAAATCTTACATCACATATTTCATGTTCATGATCATGAAGTGTGTTTTATGGAAGTAAGTTCTCACGCTGTAGCTACTCAAAGAATTTATGGACTAGAGTTTGACTTGGTGGCATTTACAAATTTAACCCAAGACCACTTAGATTTTCACAAAGATATGAATGATTATTTCTTGGCAAAATTAGATATCGCAAAAAAATATTTAAAGAAAAATAATAATGGTAAAGAGGGCATTTTTCTTGTTTCAAGAAATGAAACTGAGTTAATAAAAAAAATTAATCAACATGACAATAATATAGTTTTTAATAAAACTAGCGCACACTCAATACCGCTTACACAACTTCCTGCTTTCTTACAAATAGATTTTAATCAAAGTAATCTTGAATTAGCATTAGACATAAATTACTTTATTAACGGTATTACACTTGAAAAACACTCTATTGATCTAACAAAACTTATTCCCGCTGATGGCCGTTTCGTTGTCTGTAATTTTGGAAATAAAACTCAAATTATTGACTTTGCTCATTCACCTGATGCTATTGAAAAAATAGCACTGACTGCTCGTAAAATTTATGCTAATAAAAAAATTATAATACTTTTTGGTTGTGGCGGAGATCGTGATCGTAGCAAGCGTCCTATAATGGGGCAAATTGTTTCAAAATATGCTGACGAATTATATGTAACATCCGATAATTCAAGATTTGAAAATCCACAAAGTATAATCGATGACATCTTACCTGGCATTACAAAGAATTCAAAATATAAAATTATTGTTGATAGAGAACAAGCAGTTGAACAAGCTTATTTAAATTCTAGCAAAGAAGATGTGCTTTTATTGTTAGGAAAAGGTCACGAACAATATTTAGACGTTTTAGGAATCAAATATGAATATAGTGATCTCTATGCACTTAAGAGAGGAGAAGCAATGGAATCTATTTTGTCTTCAATCCAAAATACATCCACTATTTCAGCAACTACTATTTCAACTGATACAAGAACTATAAAAGCTAATGAAATATTTATTGCTTTAAATGGTGAAAATTTTCGAGGAATAGATTTCATTGAACAAGCATTAGAAAAAAAAGCTTCTATGATAATATACGATGAACAAAAGGGCAGAGTGTCTACACATATCAATGATTTAATTTTAAAACATGAAGGACAGACCAAATCATTAAAAGTAAATGACACTTTAGTATTTCTACAAAATTTGGCCAAAACACATACACAAAATTGGTTTTCCAAAAAAAACAATGAAACTATTAGAAAAATCATAGGTATTACTGGCACAAATGGAAAAACTACACATAAGGAAATGCTTTTTCATCTCCTTGATTCCATAACAATTTTAAATGGTAAAATATTGGCCACCGAAAAAAATTATAATAACCATGTGGGAGTTCCTAAAACTCTCTTAAAATTAAATGATTCTTTTGATTTAGCCATTATTGAAATGGGATCAAATCATCCTGGAGAAATAAAATTATTGGCGGATTTAACTGGCGCTAATGCTGGAATAATAACTAATATTGGAGATGGTCACTTAGAATTTTTTGGTAATAGAGAAAATGTTTTATATGAAAAACGCGCTTTATTTGATCAAATAATGTTACAAACCAATAATGATGGACTTTTTGTTTTAAAGGCCAGCGACCCATTACTTTGTAAATTACCTCTTAATAAAAATGTATTATTTTACAAAGAAGAAAATGAACCATCATACATTGATAACAATAAAATCTTTGCAAATTGTAAGTTTGATGCAAAAAATTCTTCTATTACTATAAAAAATTATACATTAAAAAATGAAAACATCATTGGTAAACATAACTTCGAAAATTTAGCAGCAACTTTTATTTTAGCACATTCATTATTTCCTAATTACATTGATCAACTTATTGAGGCAGCAGCTACTTATAGGCCAAAAGAAAATCGTTCATTATGGGTTCAAGGAAATTTTAAACCTCCAACTACAAGTATTGCTACTACAAAACACTTTTTCATGGATGCATATAACGCTAATCCTTCCTCTATGAAAGCATCCCTTCAAGGCTTCTATCAGCACTTAAAAGATCAATTAAGCATTGATCCTACAACGCAATTTTATGTTCTTGGTGATATGAATGAATTAGGTGAAAATGCAAAATCCCTTCATATTGAAGTTGGACAGTTATTAAAATCTTTAGATATTAAAGCAACAAATATTGCATTTATTGGTAGATATTCAAAATATTATTTAGAAGGATTTTCAAAACACGCCTTGGCCCTAGAATCAAAAGTTGATTTTGAAAATAATTATTGGTCTCAAATTTTAGAAAAATATAATTATTTTTTTATTAAAGCATCTCGTTCAGTAGAATTTGAAACTCTTCTCCATATAAAAAATATTTCTATTTAATCCCGGTTCCTATAGGCAACAAAATATTTGCTCCTCCGCCAGCTCCGCCCCCAACAACTTGAGGTGTTTTTCCATCCCACTTTTCTACAATTTGTAATTGCACCAATGCTGGATTATCTTTAAGAGCTTGTCCTCGTATTTGAATTGCTTGCGCCTCTCCTTTGGCCTTGATAACAGCAATGTTTGCTTCTATTTCTGCTTTTTGTTGAGTAAATTTGGCCTTCGCTGCCTCTTGTTCTTGCACCATTTTTGCTTCTATGGCCGCTTCTAATTCTTTGGTTAAAGAAATATTTTGAATCACAATATCTTCTATTATTATTAGACTACCAACTTTGTTTTTTGCTGATATCAATGTTTTAATTTTTATATCTTCCCTTTTTTTAACGATAGTTTCTGCACTCTGAAGAGCAGTTACCTCTTTTAACGCTTCATTAATTCTGGGTGCAACTAAACTATCAAAGGGATCACCTGAAAAATCTTGAAATATTTTTACTATTGCTTGCTCTGGAATTCTAAATAAAACTTTCAATTCAATGTTTACTTGTTGCATATCAGAGGAATAACATTCTGCTTTTTGGCTATTTGTTTGTTGTCTTACTGATATCGGAACTATCGAAGTGATAAGTGGTGCTTTAAAACCAAGTCCCTCTGGCGCAAATGTCGGAGAAACCTTACCCATGGTTACTAGTACCCCTCTATGTCCAGGATCTATTATAAAAGCACTTGAAAAAACTAAAACTAAAACAACAATTATTATAGCTCCGATAATGAAAGTTGGCTTAAACGTATTAAAATCAAAATTTTTAAAATCATTAAAATCTTTTGGTTGATATCCCATACACACTCCTTTAAATGTTTATCTATGCTTTAATATAATATTAACGATCCAACAAAAACACTTTTTATTTCATTTTCAATCTTAATTAAAGCTTCACCAGAAGCTCCAATTCCTATAAAAATTCCTTCTAAGTATTTTTTCTTCTCTTCTGCTGTTTCAATTATTTTTACAAGTTTGTTTATATGAATAGAAAGTTTATTCCAGCAATTAATTATGTCTTCACTGTTTTTTCTATTATGAATAATATAATTATATATATTTAAAGGCATCTCTTTTTTGAAATTCTCTTTTGATATCTGATTAAATAATAATTCCGCTGAATCAAAAATATATCCTGCAGGTGATATATATTTTTCAAAATGTGGAAAAAATATTTTATCATTTAAAGAATTTGCTAAATTAAGGCCTACTCCCACTATCAATAAATTCTGATCAAAAAAATCCAGTAATATTCCTCCACATTTTTCTCCTCTAGAATTTAATATATCATTAGGCCATTTTAAATATAACTCTGTTTTATATTTTATAGACAAAAACTCAATAATTAAAATTGCAATCTCCAGAGAAGTTAATGTCTTTATTTGATTTGCAGGTAATAAAAATGAAAATGCCAAAGCATTTTCAAAATAATCCCAAATTCTCCCATTACGACCATAACCATTAGTTTGTTTTGAAGTTGATACAATTAGATCTCTAATATTTTTTTCTAAATATTCATGTATATTTTCTTTAAGATAATCTTGAGTTGAATTTATTGCTTTAAGGTGAATTTGTTTCATAAGTTTAATATTTACAACACAATCATAGTACTTGTAAAAAAAAGGAAGTTCTATTCCTTATAATCTCAAATGGGATTCAAACTCCTGAAAGAAAATCTTTAACATCTGCAGAGTGTGCATTTTTGTCGCCAATTCAAAGCTACCTAAAAAATCAAAACGCATTTGTTTCAAAATGAAAACGAGTCGCTTAATATAGTCTATGTCAAAAAGTTCTCGAAAAAGAGGTGTGGCCGGTTGCTGCCAAAAGTATTCCAGATATTTAAATTGATCACTCTTAAACCAGTCAAAAATGGGAATGGGAAAACCGCGTTTTGGAAGACGCAAATAAGAGATCGGCATCCACTGTGCTAAATATTGCAGTTGGGGGTACTTGATATTGCCTTGATGAAAAAGGATTTCTCGCGGAACTTTTAATGCCAAATCTATCAAATCATCATCAGCGTAGGGAAAAATTGCCCGAATGTTGTTGGCCTGGGCCAAAAGAAAATCATGAGTGCCAAACACCTCAGCTCTTTTAATGAAAGCATAAAAGACCTTGTCTAGTGGGGAGAGCGTGGGGTGATTAATGATTTGATTGAAATTACCCCAGATCTCCTTCTCAGTCACTTGAGCATCGTAAGGCATCCTTAAAATCTTTAACCTCTGGGGAGAAAATTTTATGTAAAGACCTAAATTTTTATCTTGGTACTTACACTTTGCATACGCAAGGTAAAGAAAGCGAAAAAGCTGTTTACTCATTAAATGGCGGAAAGAGAATATCTTCAATGGATCTTGCTTTAAAATTTGCAAGAGATAAAAAAATCTATAAGATCCAAAGCCACCCCAAAATTCATCAGCAAAATTACCTGTTAGGATTTTATTGATAAAGTTACTTTGGCAACGACCAGTGATAAAGCTACATACTTCACAAGAATCGATTGGAGGTCCACCCAAAATTTTAACAACCATGTGCATATGCGAGAGATACTCGTAATAGGTGATCTCTTTAAATTTGTGACGTAATTTGTGTTTCCTGACTATGTAAGCGATGTGCTCCTTTTCGTAATTTTTAATATCGAAGATCGCCGAAAAAGTTGGAATATCTTGTTTAAAGATATGCTTCATAGTGAGCACAATAGAAGCAGAATCTCGACCAGAAGATAGTGTTGCCGCCGCCCCTTCTTGGTGGCCAGAAACCGATCTTTGAAAGTGAGTAGAAAATTGTTCTACAACTTCACCCACCCTCCAAGGTTGAGGAGAAAAATTTATATCCCAAAATTGCGTTAACTGAACCTTGGCGAGGCGAAGGTCGAACGATAGGTAGTGTCCTGGAAGTAAGCGTTTGACTCCACTAAAAAGGGTATGCTCGCAGTTAATCGAGTGCATAGTAAGATATTGAGTGAGAGCAAGCAAATCGATCGACGTGCACAAACCATTCTCTCGTACAATTGAGGGGATATCTTGAGAAAAAGTAATATATTGGTTATTGATTTCGTTATTGATATAGTAATAGAGGGGAACTGTTCCCAATTTGTCTCGCACTAAAATTATCTTTTGATTTTTTGAATCCAAGATTGCTAGAGAATAATTGCCTTTTAATTTTTTTATAAAATCAGTTCCGTACTTATAGTAGCAATAAAGTAAAGTCTCTTCGATTAGTACAGAATTTGCTAGACCTGCCAGATGGCACAATTCTCTTTCGTTGCTCAAGAACCCGTTAAGGAAAACTGCGCTTGTAGAAATTGGGACTTGGAGGGAAATTTTTTTTACAAAAGACATTGCAGCGACCTTGAAATATCATTTATACTTTTAAAATTCACTAAATCACTTGCCGTAAAACGTATACTATATTTTTTTTGAAGTTTTAAAATCAATTCTACTAGTCTTATCGAATCAATTCCATAATGTGTGAAAGGAAGGTTACAATCGATACTCGAATCTTGCTGGAGATTTAAGAGTTCTAGTATAGAAAGAGTTATCTCAGATGTATTTATATTTGCCTCCTATTATCTACGCTCGCTACAAATGCTTAATCATAATGCTTAAGCATTTGTAGAAAAATCAGACGTAATTTATTAGTAATAAGGTAATAAGTATCTTCTTTATTATTGTTAACAACCCAAGCATCTAGTATCTCTACGGAAGATAGGTTTTTCAAGTACGGCGTAATAAATTCTTTTTTCCATAGTGGTGGTTGAATAATTATCATTTTAATATTTCGCCGAATTGCTTTCTCGGCCATAAAAGCAACATAGTACTCACTTGGAAGGATATAATCTTTTGCCAGATCTTTCAATGGCGTAGACCCTAAAATCACAGTTGACCTTTGTCTTTGATCTATAAAATCCGCTGTCTTCTCCACAAACAATCCCTCAACTGAAGCAATTAAATTATCCCATTTTTCTTGCAAACCGTAGAGGAAAATTCGAAAAAACAGAAACAACCTTATCTCCAGCAGCTTTTGTCCGATAAAATTTTTTGCTTCTAATTTTTCCTTTTTCATTAAGTAGTTATTATCTCTTTCATAATCGTGAAAACTGAGTACAATATCAGGTTTGATACTTTCAAGAAGATCTTCAAATTGATTTTCAAAACGATAAAGAAAATTATCATTAAATGATTTTTTATAAATAGAAAAAAAATGCTTGGGAAAAAGAGAGGGTAGCAGAAGCTCTAGTCTCTGAGATAGTGGCATAACAGCACAATCTCCTATCACTAACACCTTGATTAGCGTTTTCCCTGATTGCTTCGCCAAAATTTCTTGCTGCTCTATTTGCCAATGCACTAAAAAATCTTTAGTAGCAAGTGCTAAATGATAAACAGTGATTATAGAAAATATGATTAGTACTAATTTAAATGTACGGAGTAACTTCATATGCCATTCCATAATCAATATTTTCCTCAAGGTTTACTCCTAAAAAGAGCTGTAAATAAATGATCGCGAATCGAAATCCCCTAACACCAAAAGAACAAAAAAGATGAACATAGCTATTATCAATTTTATAATAAAAGGCCGGGCGATGATCCACTCGGAGATAACTATTTTACGTTGAAAAAGATGCAAACACTCTAAGAAAAAAATTGTAATCAAAGATTTTATTAAATTTATCTTGATTACTGGATTATTCAATATAGCATCTAAGTTCATCCACTGCTGAAAGTTACTTGTAAACGGAGGAAATAAATTTGCAAAGATATCTATTGCGTGATGAATATTAAGTGTACAGAAAAAAACAGTGGGCGGAGAAACAAAAAATAAAAACGTAAAAAGTATACTGGAAATTTTAAGTGCTAAAGGGTGTTGGTTAAGAGCAAATTTTTGCAATAAATTTTTCCTACT
This sequence comes from Oligoflexia bacterium, assembly GCA_015232015.1. Classification (GTDB taxonomy): domain Bacteria; phylum Bdellovibrionota; class Bacteriovoracia; order Bacteriovoracales; family Bacteriovoracaceae; genus JADFZW01. The sequence continues at coordinate 8,028 of JADGAM010000111.1, forward strand.
AACTCTAGTTGCATCGTAAAGTACAATAAAAATTCCATTCAAAGATCCATAAATAATAAAATTTAAACTGAGTCCATGCCATAGCCCTAATATAAAAAATGATAAGAAGAGGTTAAAGTAAAGGCCTAATCTTCCAAAGCAGCTGGTGATTAATGGGTAATAGACGTAATGTCTAATCCATGCACTTAAAGTAATATGCCAACGCTGCCAAAATTCTACGATGGATTTTGCAAAAAAGGGACGATTAAAGTTGTTGGTTAAGTGAATTCCAAAAATTTTGGCCGTACCTAATGCAATGTCAGTGTAACCAGAGAAATCACAAAAGATGTGCCAGCGGGCCAGTAATATGGCGATGATCAGCGGGGCCCCACTAAAGTAACTAGGTTGAGCGAAAATATTGAGCACGACTATAGAGAGCGCACCTCCCATAACTGTTTTTTTTAGCAGACCACTGGCAATGAAGAGAAGACCTGTTTTAAGATTATGCATACAAAAAGGAACAGGTCTTGTTAGTTGCGGAATAAGTGTCGCTGCCTTTTCAATGGGACCTGATAATATCTGCGGTAGAAAGCAAACAAAGAGCGCAAAGTGTCCCAGATGTTTTAGCGGTGTTGTTTGTTTGCGATAAACATCAACCAAGTAGCCTATAATTTGAAGTAGGTAAAAAGACAATCCTAACGGAAGTAAAATTTGAGATATCCCTACTAGCGGAGTTAGATATTTGAAGATGATGAGCGCTAATAAGTTAAAGGTAATTGCTAATGCCAAAAAAATATATTTACGTTGATCTACTATTGAAGATGCAATAAATTGAGCAAAATAAAAATTAAACAAAGTGATTGCTACAATTATTACGATATAAAAAGGATTCCAAGAGGCATAAAAAATATAGCTGGCAACCAACAAAACTATCCAGCGTTTGGCCAGCGGAGTGAGCAGATAACAAATAAAAGTAGCAAGGAGAAAGGAAAAATACTTATCCGAGATAAGGTTCATAGACGTACCTAACGAAGTAATGCTTGTTGTTTTTCTAAAAAAAATCCCTCTTGACACTCTTCAATCTTTTTTTGATCAAGGAAGCGATAACAGGTGTTCACTGCAAGTGAATTTCCATAAAATTTTTGTATTCCCATACCACATTTTACAATATCTTCTTTGCTTTTTAAAACTCTAATGTTTCTTTCTCGTGAGAGATTTCCTAAAAAAATAGGCAGGTAATAATCATAGTCTTTCATTGAAGAAAAAACCACAGGAGTGGCCTTACCCAACTTATTTCTTACATAGTCAGTATTACCAAGATTGTAGTTTACAAAATTATTATTCCTTTTATCCATAGTTGAAAACATCACCAAAATATTTAAAGTGCAAACAATTGCAACCAGTCCTCGAGAGGAAGTTTTTGCAACTATAATAAGAAGAATCAAAAAAAGTATTTGCGTATAATTAGAAGTAACTGAAACTGGATGTGAAGAAAGAGGGCGAATACCAGTTTGGCATAAAAACTCGATCACTATAAAAAGAAAACAATAAATTGCTAAAAAATTGCTAATATCAAAGGTCACCATGCGTTTTCTTACTAGCTCTCTTAATTGCCTTATAAAAAAGAACAAAATTATAAAAACAAAGACCCACAAGACCATCTGCGGAATCCAAGCAGGGGCCGCTAATTCGGTACTAGCATCTCCTATAAAAGAGCGCTTTAAATAACTCCAATACAAAGAGAGATCAAAGGGATTGCGTTGTCCCTGCTTCCACTTACGACTGTAGGCCAATTGTAAAGTAATAAGGTGAGGCAGAAGAAGTAGCGGAGAGAGGTAAAACAGATAACGGTGATGATGTTTCTTCAAAACTTGAAGGAACATTTTTCCCTTACTAAGGATTAAAAGCAGCAGGTAAGAACAAATCAAAATAAGATGGTAGGGGTCGACAAAAGGCGAGAGCAGTAAAAGAGAGTATCCCAGATATCTGTGATATCTGGGATATCGATGATATTTGCGGTAACTAGAAACAAATAAAAAATAAAGTATCAACATAAGGATAATAAGTTTAAATATACTACCAGCATAATCCGAAGAGACAGTCGCCACACAAATCCCTATAGGAGAAAAAGTGTAAAGAAGTATGGTAGTGATGGCCACCTGGCGATTAAAGAGATAGCTAACACTATAGAACAAGAGTACTACTAGAAGAGTACTAGTAGTTAGAGTTCCTAAAAAGGCAGCAAACTCATTGGTGGGCAGTAGTTTATACCAAAAAAATGTTATTGGTACCTGCAAGATAGTGGCAGTGAGCTTATGGGGTGAGGTCTGGGTGATCTTTAGAAATTCTTTTAATTGTAATGAGCTCTCTCCAAAAAGCATCGATGGCCAAAGATCGATAAACTTAAAAATGCTATAAGTCTCATCTCCGCCCAAAATTCCAGTATATTTAAAGAGAAAAAGAGTTTTTATTACCAAGAATAAAAACAGCAGTAGTAATAATTGTAACCAAGACTTTTGTAAACTAAAAAACATTATATTACCTAATCTCACCTGTGGTTTTATTTTTATTTTTTATTTATATTTTGTCCGAGATAAAATCCTTCTTTACAATAATCAACCCTCGCTACTTCGATGAAACGATAACAAGTATTGATGGCCAATTTGTTTTTATAAAAGAAATAGATGCCTGCGCCACATTTTAAAATATCCTCTTTACTATGAAGTTGTCTAATATCATTCTCTCTGGACTCCACCCCCAAAATAAAGGGCAGGTTACCAGCATAATTACTTTGCAGTAGTTGCACTTTAGTGGCGACACTGAGAAAGTTTCGTGCGTAGTCGGTATTGCCAAGATTGTAGTTTATAAAATTATTATTTTTAAACTCCAAAATATTTAGGGTGACAAAGAGATTGATGGCACAAATAATCACAATCATTCTTAAAGACGCCACCTTGGCCGCCATAATAAAGACCATCAAGAGCAACAATTGAAGATAGTTGGAAGTGGCAGCAAGTGGCCGAATACTCCAATATTCAATTTTCACTTGGAATAAAAATTCTATAGCTACAAAGAATAAAAGGTATAATGCTAAAAAGTTAGAGGGATCGCAGAGAATTTCCCCCTTTCTTGCACGCCAACGCCAAAATTGTTTCCCTAAAAAAAGCAAAGCTAAAACCACTAAAATTCCAAAGGACCACTCCGCAATCCATTGCACTCCCATAATGTTAGAGGTGTGGTCACCTATGAAAGGTTTCTTTAGATAGTGCCAATAGAGCTTGAAATCAAAGTGGTTAATATATCCATTTTTCTTTTTTATCGCTAATGTCTCTTGAAGAACAATTATTAGGGGATAGAGTAAGGGGGATAGATAAAGAAGCAAGCGATTATTCCACAGAACAACTTTCAACTCACGCCACTTAATAAGCTTAAGCTTATTAGTACGCTTATTAAGCGTACTAATAAGGAGCAAGCTTATATATGCTAGCAGAGCTATTAAATGGTATGGATCTATAAAGGGCAACAACATCAACAATACGTTGGAGAACTTGCAAATTTTTTTTTTGTTTTTCAAAGCAAATAAAAAGTAGAGAGTCGTAAAAAGCATAATAAGCTTAATTATACTGCCAGGATGATCAGCAGAGACCGCCGCCACAGAAAGACCGATGGGTGAAAAGGTGTAGAGCAAGCAGGTTGCAAACGCAATTTCACCATTAAATAGCTTGGCAACACTTAAAAATAGGATCACTAAAAAAAATGTACTGGTGGTTAAGGTGCCTAAAAATGCGGCAAATTCATTGGTGGGAAGAATTTTATACCATAGGTAGGTTATTGGCGCCTGTAATGAAATGGCCATTAAATTGTAAAGGTGTGTTTGACTGCTATCAAGTAACTCATTTAAAGAGATATCTCCGCTTATAAATGAGGGAATCAGATCGATAAATTTAAATATTCCATATGTTTCATCGCCACCTAATACTCCAGGATACTTCAGCAGGAAGAGAAGCTTTGTAAGAATAAAAATAAAGCAAAGTCCCAGCAAACTCTTCATTAAACAAACTCATTAAACATCTTTTCTCCTGGCAAAGTAAACTTTATAATACCCAGGAGGATTCCATCCCTTGCGACTGAAAAGATATAAAAGATACCCTTCAATAGTTAAATTTTGATAATCCGGATACCACCATCTGTAGACATCAATTAAATTGTAAAGTGCTGTTTGCACAGTTCGAGGAGTATTCTCCGGATCACTTACTGGTATCTCTGGCATATTTTTCTGGAGTACAGAAACCTTCTTTTTTAAAGTATTTTTAGGTTTCAAAAATCTATTTCCATACTGATCTTCCATAATAACCTGAATTGGTTCTCTGGTTTCAGTAGCGTGGTTTGCTATTAGTTCTTCCTTGCGATCTTGATTGATGAGAACATAATAAAACCCTCTTGTACTTTTAATTTTGTTAGATGAATAAGTAGACGAATAAGTGTATGTACTCTCTCTTACATCTCTAAAATACCAAAAAAATGGCCAATATATGTTTTGATCGTACACTAGGAATTTTTTATTTTCTCCTAAAAATACCGTTTCAATCTCTTGTTTAATTAAAAGCATCAATTGATTAAAGCGAGGAGTGGTCTCTTTGCCAGCAATTAATTCTACTTGACCCTCATTACTATAGTTAAAGTTCACCATGATAACTAGACGTAATTGAAAGAGCAAAAGAACAACCACCGCAATTTTAACAACGTTGACCACTTTAAACGATAACAATGCAGGTAAAAATTTTTCAAAATATAAAACGAAATAGATCATTCCAGGAATGAGAATATATATTATGGCCGCAGCGTTTTTATTACTTATTAAACTATAAAACAACAAAGAAGCAAAAAAAATAAATCCCCAAAAGGCCATCTTTCGCTCATTGTGAGCGAGATGGTAAACCACCAAGATTAGGGGGTGAAGGATTAAGAGAGGCAGCAGCGAGGAAATGCCAAGTGAGGTGAAAAGCAGAGTGCCCCCAATTATTCGATACACATTATGATTTTTTATATAAAAGTGAAATAAATAAAAAATAGCACTCAAAAGTAGCAGCGGTTCATACCAACCTAAAAGCAAAAGGTAGTAGGAGAAAGGGTGCTCGAAAGACTCAGGTACTGTTAACGGGGGTATTGATATAAAGTTGCTTATACCAAGGTAAAGTCCCAGCGCCAGAAGTCCACTAAAGAGAAAGATGTATAGCGACTTTTTAATAGACAGACAAAAATGTCCAATCAAGGAAGTAATGGGTGGAAATTTTTTTACCAAAAAAGTAAGCAAGAGATACTCAAGAAATACATAAAAAGAGACCAGTATGGCCACAATAGAAAAGTTCTGATTGGTAAGCATGGCCAAGACCAGAGAGCTAAAGATTAAAAAAAAACGATAGTGAGAAGATGAGGCAAACATCCCGTAGCTAATAAGCAATAACAATAGCAAAATTAAAAAGTCATGTTGTATATAGCGGGACCAATAGATCAAGGTGGGTGATAATCCTAAAAAGAAAGTTAATAGGAGGACACAGTGGCGATGAAAATAATTTCGAAACAAAAGAGGTACAAAAAGCAGCAGTGATCCGATGAGAGCAAAAGGCAATCTGGCGCTTGCCAAACTTACTCCAAAAATTTGATATAAAAAGGGATAGAACATATGGAGCAAAGGACCTTGCAGTATCGTAGTATAAGGGGCGTAGTACTCTTTTAATGAGGT
>JADGAM010000112.1 GCA_015232015.1 Oligoflexia bacterium
ATTTTTGATTGGAAATTAAGTTTAAAAGACGAAGACCAAATAAATCATAATTGTCATTTGCTCCTTGGCGATTCATGTTTTTTACCGCAAAACCCACAGAGGTCTTATGTCCGGCGGTAGTACTTTTTTTTCTCTTACTACCTTTTACTTTCCCACTTCCAAAGGTAAAAGCATAACCTAAAATAAATCCCCGATCATAGTGATAATCTATATCAAGCGAGGGATGAACCGCATTTCTAAGCTCTATATTGGTGTTCACAGAAGCAAAAAGATTCATTCCAACATTTCTTACTTTCACCCCTGGTGTGGCACCTGCATGTAGATGTAAAGGTAATCCAATTAAACGATCAGATATAGCAGCTGGATCATTTTGTGGAAAATTTTTAAAGCGGTCTTGCTCATCAATGGCATTGGTAACACTTGCATCTGGATTTATAAAAAATATAGATACGCCATTGTTGCGGCCTAAGGCCGCGGGATTATAAAAAAGTGTATATTCATCATCAGCAATGGCAGTATATGCATCTCCCATAAGTAATCCTCTAGGACTTCGTAGTAGGTAATTTACGGGTTTTGCAAATAAAGCTGTAAATGGCAAAATCAAAAAAATCAAAAATAAAAAAAATGAAATGCTATTAGGTTGTTTCATATAAATAATGTTTCATATACTAAGTAAAAATATGCCTCTAATTTATCAGACTCAGGTGGAATAGCGTAATTAGTTTCACATGAACTTTGAGTTCTTATAGTACAAAGCTCGGCCGCCAAACTATTTCCTGAACAAACAGAACTAAAAGTAGTATTAATATTACCCAAATCGCCTGCACCTGATGGAATTGTTGTATTGGAAATTAAATCAGAAAATAAATTAAATAGTACAACTCCTTCACACATTCTTTTTATTGTGTTGGCATTTGGTATCGGTTGTAGTTTAGGATGTCCAGTAGCAGTTGTTGTACAACTACCTAATGGCAAAGCAGAATTCGCACGATCATTATCTATTGCTAACTTAATAATAGCAGAAACAGGATTATAATTATAAAAACAACCGTTAGTTAAATGATTTGGATTTCCATTTGCTTCTGTACCACTCCCTTTTATACCATTTGTAGGATCAGCATTCCCATAATAAAAAACATATTTTCCAAGTTGAGTAAGTACCATATATATTAATTGAATATTAATATCATCAGATTCTTGTTGAGAAAAAACTTTTAATCTTTCTGCTGTAGTTGGAACACTTACATCGCCTGCATACATTAAAATCTCTATTGCTGTTTTTAAATTAAGATAGTAAGCATCTTCTGGATCAGTCATTAGTGAAGTTGTAAATTTTGTTAATGAACCCAAAAAACCTGTTCTTGTAGCAACAATTTTATTTAAATTAGCTCCATAAAATATAGGAGCAGTATAACCTGATTTACAAGCATATGCCGATGCAAGAGTTTGCAAATATTTTGCATGTTTCTTATCTCTTCCCACATCTTCTAAAGCAGTTATTGCTAAATCGCATTTTAATTTATTTAAATAAACTTTAGCTGAATCAATGGCCTCTTGAGTTTTTTCTCCCTTATCTTGACTGCAACTAAAAAATAAAATCAAAAAAATTAGAGAAGTGAGAGAAATCAAAAGCGAAAATTTAAAAATATGTTTAAACATCAATTAGTCTACTCTCCCCTTAAAAAATTGGCCAAAATTTTTATGGCCTTAGCAAATACATCATCTTCTAAAACTAAACTTAACCTTCCACTATTTGCAATCCCAAAATCAGTGCCAGGTACCATCGCTACTCCATACCTATCTAATAGATCACTACAAATTTGAATGCTAAAATCCTCTTGATTGTTTTGATTGATTTGATTGATTTGATTGATTTTATCATTTTGATATTTTTTAAATACAGGTGTTGAACTAAAATCCACCATGAAATAAAATGCTGAAGTTGTTTGATACCAAATATGACCTAGGCCCATTTCAGAAAATATTTTTCGAATGTTTTGTGAATTAATTTTTAAATGGTTTTTAATAGGTGTTAAAAACTCAGGCATCTTTGCAAAATCAAAATTATATAATGCTCTCTGAATAAGGCTATTTGCACTTGAAGTAGTTTGTGCTTGAAGTTTTGATATCGCCGATGAAAATTCCTTTGCAGTTATACAAAATCCAATTCTTAAACCAGTGGCCGCAAAAGATTTTGAAATACCTTCTACAATCATAGTTCTTTTTAGCAAAGTCGGATCATATTGATAGAAGTAAGTAGGTTTAGGATCAAAGTAGCTTAATTCATAATAAATTTCATCGCTAATTACTAAAAGATTTGAATATTCTTTTACTAGCTTTGCAAAATCATTCATCCATTGACTTTGATAATGAATTCCTGCTGGATTGTTAGGACTATTTACTAATATTGCTTTTGTTTTACTTGTAATTTTTTTTCTAATATCATCAATTGTTGGAGTAAAATTATTATGTTTACTACTTTCAACAATTACAGGACGTCCATCCCAACACATAATCATCTCAGGGTAAGAAATCCAATATGGGGCCAAAATAATTATTTCATCACCAGGGTTAATAATGCTTCCTAAAATATTATAAATTGAGTGTTTTGCTCCATTACTTATAACACAATCAAAATCTACTCCATGTCCTTCGAAAGAGATATCCCTATTGCTAGCGACATATGATTTTAATTTTTTTCTTAAATCAGCAAAACCTGCTACTGGTGCATACTGGTAACTTTTTAGAAAATTTAATTCTTTCTCTATGGATTTAACAAAGTCTTCAGTCGGTCTATATGGAAGTTGTCCTGCTGTAAGATTATAAACAGTATTTCCTTTTTCTGCTAAACTCACAGCTTTTTCATTAAGTTTCAGAGTGATACTTTCTTTAATATTTATTGCTCTTTGACTCAAATACATATCCTATCCTTTGTTTTTATATAAAGATTATAATGTATTTATAGCAATAAATTTTGAACCTTGGAAGAATAACTTTTTAATGTTTAAATTTAATTCTTGTAATTTTTCTGGAACAATCCCATTTTTTTTATCGCTCTCAATCCAAAATTCTATATCACTTTTTGAATTTGAATTTGAATTTGAATTTGAATTTGAATAAAAATCTTTTATTATTTCAATTACTTTTAAATATAACGGGATTTGTTGATAAGGAGGATCGAAATAAAAAATAATTTTATTATTTATTTTAAAATCAATTTTAAAATTGACTAAAAATTTATTGTTGAATAAATTATTTTTTAACCATCTTTCAACTTTATCTTTTATAACAAAAATATTCCTACACTCAATTTCATCTGTATAGATTTTTTTTAATTTATTTAAATTATCATTAATTATTATTAGATTAGATATGTTTTCTTCAATAAGAAAAACTTTTTCAGCACCTCGAGACCATGCCTCTATTCCAACAGCACCACTTCCTGAGCAAAGATCAATAAAAATAAACCCACCTAATTTTTGATAACAATCAAAAACTTTTCTCTTGAGCATTACAGAGGTTGGGCGAAAACTTATTTCATTTGGAGTTTTTAGAGCAAAACCTTTTGCAATTCCACCAAGTATCTTTATTGACATTTTTTCATTGGCATAACAAATTTCATTCCATGCGCTAACTCAATAATAAGTCCAATATCTTTTTCTACTCGTAAGTTTACATCATTTCCACCAATATTTAAAGAAAGCTCTACATCCATTTCACCAGCAATACTAAATTTCATTTTTGATTTGCTTGCATCATTGCTGATTTTATTTATTGGTATCTCTTTTACATTGCTAAGATTATTTGTGCTCATGTTTTTATTCTCTTCTTTTACTGTTGGTATTTTTTCAATTATTGAATTGTCTTCTACTATTTTTGTTTCAGCTTCTTCTATAGAATTAAATGTATCTAAAATAGCATCATTGGGATTATCATTTATGAATTCAATCTTTTTTTCTTTTTTTTCTTCAATCTTTGCTTCAGCCTTTTCTTCAATATTTTCCTCAATCTTTGTTTCGGTCTTCTCTACTTTTATTTCATTTTTTAATAATTCTTCATCTACTTCTATTTGAGTTTTAGTTTTTAATATTCCTCCATCAATTTTTAGCTCATTTAAATCTTCAGTTGCTAAAGATAAATCTAACTCTTCTAAATTTGTATCATTTAAATTTTTTTCAGAATTTTTCTCATTACTTTTTTCTTCTTTTGCATCTTCAACAATAACTGGTTTCAGAATTGGTTTTAATTCTGCTTTTATCTGAGATTCTGCAACTGTTGTTACTTTGGGAAGATCTTGAGTTTCAACGTTGGTCAATTTTTGTTCTGATTTTTGCTCTGTTAAAATCTTTTCATTATCTTTTAATTCTAAATTTGCTTCCATCATTTCGGACATATCTGTAAATGCGGAAATATCTTCTGTTGTAATTGTTTCTTCTTTAATTGCATCTGTAGGCCGATTTGTTGCTGTTGCTGTGGCTGTGGCTTTTGCTGTTACTGTTGGAATGTCATTTTTTTCTGCTTGTACAATTTTTAATTGTTTCTCATTTGTATCTATAGTATCAGCAGTAAGATTATCACTTTCAATTTCCATTTCCATTTCTTTATTTTCTTCCTTCACTTCACTTATATCACCAACACTTACAGAATTTCCATCAAGTGAATTATCATCCATAAATTCTTTTTCTAAATCTTCTATCTCGCTCATTATACTTGCCAATTCAGAATCATCAAAACCTTGCTCTAAAATTGCTTTCTCGGCCATAAAATTTCCCACCTAATTTTGTTGAGTATTAATAGGACCATTTGCATTAGTATTTATGCTTAAAAAATTAACTACTCACATACCACCACATAACCTTTATAATATCCTAAAAATGAAAAAAATTATCTGTAGGAAAAAACTGACGCTAGATTAATTTCGAAGATTTTTTCAGAATTATTTTTAAAAAATTTTTTATTTTTTTTTCACATGACATTTTAACAAAAATTTTGTAAAAAATATTTCACTGTTTGTCTTATCTTAATAATTAATAAACATATTTTTATTATTTTTTTCCGCTTATTCGGGTTGCATTTTGAGCGAGAAGACTTTTGACGTTATTTCTTGGTTACAGAAAGAGAGTTTTAACTCTTTTGGAGTGAATTATAGCAAATCACTTAGAAATTTTTGTAAATACGATATAGCTGAAAATGATAATGCAAACTATTCATTAGATTCAAAAACAGAAATTTTCGCTAATAGATTTAATAAAAGTAAAAATCAACTAAGTTCTTTTGATACATCAAATTCATCTTTATCAAACCTAATAAACCCCTCTTATTCAAATCTAAATGAAAATCAAAATAATAATCTAATTTCAATTTTTATAAACAACCTTCATATCGATGTTTTAAAACAATTCAGATCATTAACCGATTTAAACAAATCTTTAAAGATTTCTATTTATGATGAATTCTTATCGTACGCCCATTCAAAAAATCTTCTATGTTTAGATTTAGACAACTATCATGCTTTTTTTTCACACTTAAATTCAAAAAACAGTAAATATCGTCAAGAACTTGATGAATTTATTTTAATTTATTGTTTTAGAGTAGCTGCCTTATATTTTTTTAAAATAAGATTTATCATAATACTCGGTAGAGTATGTAAAATTAATATCTCATTAAAAGATATTTTAAATCCAAGTTCTTTTTTCTCTCAAATTTTTAGAAAAGGTGGTCCTACTGAGCTTAATTCCGATGCAATTTGGTCTAATCAATATACTTGGTACCGACCTACAAATTTTGATTATTCGAAATTTGAAAATCTATTTAACAATTTTGAAAATATTCCTATCAAGATTCTTGTAAAAATAATCAATCATGAGCTCTCTTATGAAAAACACTTGGACAACTCCTCTGAGAATAATGCCGATAAATCTAATCAGAAAATATATCAAGAATGCTTGAAAAAATTCTATATTGATTTTCCAAAATGGTTAAGACAAAAAAACACAGATCATGATTCAACAAAAATTAATAATTTTTTCTCTTCATTCAATAAAGCTTTTAATCAAGAAGCTCTTAATTGTAAATTCACTGGTGATAACATCGATGATATCTCAACCTCATTTTGGAGTTCTGCCTATGAAGAAATATTGTCCGTTGATAATGTAAATAATTCATTTGATACTTCTAAAAATGAAGCTATACTTTTTGCAGATTTTATTACAGATGATTCTTTTAAAGAAAGATTTACAAAAATATGTCACGAATTGCTTTTACTTACTAACTTAATTTATTTATCTCTATCAAAATCTGATAACCCTATACACTTCATTTGCTCTACTTATAAAAATAAAAATTTTTGTGATGATGTTTGGACAACCAGTGGCCAAATGTCTATGTTTCCAGATTATCATTCAAATAATTCAAATAAATATGATAGAATAATTTTAAATCTAATTGATTTTCCCAAAACTAATCCTCACTTTTATTTATTAAATAAGATAAGTCAGCAAGAAAAATATTTAAAAGATGATGGTATTATATTAGTTTGTTGTTCAAAAAAATTATTTGTTCCTAGCCAAAAAGATAAAACAGATCAACTTCTTCGTTATTTAAAACTAGAAAGTTATATTGACTTTGAAAATTTAAATAACAAAGGTAATGTTCCTTCCTACGTCTATATTTTTTCCAAAAACACTTTATATCAAAATGAAGATATTCATGGAAACAACAATATCATCAATAGCAATAATAATAACAATAGTAAAAATGCTAGCTATAATAATTTTACTGCTTTATTCAATGATAACAATGACAACAAAAAATCCTCTAAGGTATCTTGTTACAGTTTTAGATTTTCAGGTCATATGTCATCTGTTTACATGTACTTTAAAATATCTGAATCAATTGGCGCTTTTTTTAAATCAAGAAAAATTGAAAATACTCCTTTTTTTCATACGGAAATATCCGACAGTATTACTTTTGAATTCTTTCAAGATGCAGTTATCGACGGAAGATTAATAAATTCAACTCCAAAAGATTCACCAAATATTACTCACCCATCTTTTTTCAAAAACATATTAAAAACTTGCATTCCGTTAGATAATTTTTTTCAAATAGAAAATGTAAAAATTGAAAATAATCTTGTTAATGAATTTAATCAGAATGTATATTCTAACTCTTCTTCCCTATTTTCTTCTAATCCTACAATTGAAGACAGATACTCCTATATACTGATTGCAAATTTCAACAATAACGATCAACCTCGTATTGAAATAATTTCCAACTCATTATATAGAAGTAAAGTTGAAGAATATGGAATTGCTCTTTGTCATTATTTTGGTCTTATTCCTAAATTGGCAAACATTAATATTAATCTTTTTAAAGAATATTTTGATTCTAATCTAGGTCAACAAATTCTTTCTCTTTCTCTCGGTCATAGCACTAATGTTTTGACCAAATTAAAAGCGAAAATTACTTCAATTTTGATACCAAAATTTTTTCTAAAGTCTAATGAACTAAATTTTAACGATAAAGAAAGACTTAAAATTTTAACATTCTCTCATTCTCAGATAATGTCGATTCATCCAAATGAAATTATAAAAGAATTTAATTTGATTAAACCATCACTAATAGAATTTTCAAGAAATAATCCTTGGGATATATTAAATTTGTTGTCCTATTTTAATGTGAATATTCAAACATGTTTAAATTCTATTTCGTTAAATACTACTAATAATAATATTGCTAATAATAACAATAAAGAATTTTCCATTAATTTTTCAAATCCATTAATAATTGATTTATTATTAAAATGCCAAACAAAACCAATATATCCTAATAACGAAGAATTTTATATTGAGCTAAAGATTTCTAATGCTACAGACATCCATACTCCTCTAAATGCTACCAAATTAAATAACCTTAATGGTAATGACTACTCTTTGGACTTAATTTCAAATAACAAAGTAATTTTATCAATATATTCAGATTTACTTGCACTCAATTTCTTAAATTATATTTTACGTTCATTAATTGGACATAACATCTCTATTGCAAAAGCTATCACTAGTGTCAGAATACCCCATCTTGATTCTTTAAAGGCCATCATTTCTAATTTTCAAAATCTTCAGACTGCAATCAATTCTGTTAAAGATGATACTATTAACATAATAAATTTGGTCATGAGAGAACAAATTCTAATTCAAACCTAATCTATGATAAATTACATTTTGAGGCCCTGTTTTGAGATTTAAATCTGAAATTTTTAACTTACATGAAAAAATATATGAATCCACTGCCAAGCGGGCACAAGAGTTATTTGGAGAATCATCTAAGGATTTACAATCATATTTTAAAGAGCAAAAAAAAATTTCCGCTAGAGAATTTGAAATTGCAACACATGCTGATATATTTAATAAAATTGAAAATTCAGATATTATTTTTATTGCTGATTTTCATACTTTCGATAGAAATGTTTATAATTTAGAAAAAATTATTCTTCATCTTAATGAAAAACAATTAAATTTTACTCTGGCCCTAGAAATGGTTTCACATAATAATCAAAAATATATTGATTCATTTTTAGATAACCATATTACTGAGTTAGAATTTCTCGAACTAATAAATTATAATCGTAGCTGGCGTTTCCCTTGGGCGCATTACCGCAAAGTATTTGAATTGGCCAAAACTTATAATTTTAAAATAATTGCTTTAAATTCACGTGGTTCTTTAAATGATCGAGATAATTTCGCTGCTAAGAGGATTTGTTGCTCACTTGAGAGGTACTCAGAAGAGAGCAGCTCACAAGTGAGCAGCTCACTTCATAAAATCATTGTCTTTTTTGGAGAGCTCCATATTCTCCCAAATAAGTTACCACTATGTACGCAAAATTATATTAAAAACACTCATCTTGAAAAGATTAATATTACTATTATTCATCAAAACATTGATCAAGTTTACTTAAAATTAAAAAGTAAAAATATTGAAAATACTATTGTTCGTTTTAATGAAAATGAATTCTCTATACAAACTTCTCCTCCATGGATCAAATATGATAGCGTAATCTATTGGTTTGAAAATTTTACTGATGATCCAGATTTTAATATTCATGAATATATTATTGAAAAAGGTTTTAAAATTTTTGGAGGAAGTACTATTCAAAATTTTCAACTTATTCTAGACGAAATACTTCACTCTCTAAAACTAGATTTTTTTGAAAAAGATAAACTTAGTGACTTTGATCTCTATGATCATACCAACTTAGAATATGTTCAAACAATTACTCAAACAATAAAACACACACAATTAAAAACATTTTTTGAATATTTATTATCACAAGGTCTTGCTTTCAAAGTTTATGATCACAAGAAATATTATAGTGTTTATTACTCTGTAAATCGTTTTGCTCATCTGGCAGGAGTACATCTATTTACATTACTAATTGAAAAAATAAATTCTGAAAGTTCAAAAATCTCTGATAATTGTTCTTCTGCTATACCCTCACTAGAAGGTAGATTAATTGAAAAAAATCGTTCAAAAAGATTTTTAGTCTTTTTACAAATGACCATGATATCATACTTTTGTACAAAAATAATAAATCCTCATCGTAAATGTGATATGTATATTGATATAGTTAACAATTTAAAATTGCCAAATAGTAAATTATCTAGAAGACAAAAAAAATACCATATTATGGCCATAAGTATTTTAGACAATAATATTGATATTAATTTACTTTTTAAGGACCATTCTTTACAGGCATACTATGAAGTAACTAAAATCATCGGTAAGTTTTTTTCAGAATTATTATTTGAAAAAATGTGTAATATTGATTATGAATTTTCAGTACAATTTATAAAAACAATCTTTTTTACTAAAATTATTGATTACGATATTTTTATATATATTAAAGATTTGTTATTAGGGGACAACGAATACAAAAAAACCCACAAACGTGAATTTTAAAAATATACGAGTAAAATTGAGAGTAGTACATGAGAGCTGTAATACAAAGAAGTAAGAACTCATCTGTCGTTGTCGACGGAGAAATTGTTGGAGAAATAAATTCAGGCATGGTAGTTCTTGCATGTTTTGAAAAAGGTGACACTGAGGAAAATGTCAAGAAGGCCATTTATAAATTGATTAATGTTCGCATGTTTGATTGTATTGAAACTAAAAAAATGAATATTAACATTAAGCAAGCAAAAGGTGAAATTTTAGTTATTAGTCAATTTACCCTATCATGGAATGGTGAAAAGGGACATCGTCCGGGATTTGAAAACTCATTAGATCCATTAAATGCAAAAATATTATATGAAAAATTTTGTTTTGGTTTAGAGCAAGAGGGAGTTAAGGTTGCTCAAGGGATCTTCGGTGCTTATATGATAGTAAATATTACCAATGATGGTCCAGTAACTTTATTTCTCACATTCTAGAAATTGTTAAAATCACTTTTATTTTTGCTTAATTCCAGTTCTCGTAATACATCTCTTTTTTTACCTTTAATTAAACCTACTAATTTATGATTTGGTTTGTTCTCAATATTTTCCGTTGAATTTTTTACGTTCATAAGACTTAATGTGTTTTGGTCAACACGTTGTAAATATAAATCTATTTTATTGTATTTCAAATTACTATTATCATTTTCTTTATCCTTGTCCTTATCTTTGTCTTTATCTTTTCCATTCGAAGTGCATTCTAAATCAGAGGCCATTATTAATTTTCCGCCAATTTCTTCTAATAGCATTTTACATGATTTAATACCACTGGCCGACACATCTTTATTAGAAGATAAATCTATCCATGAATTATCTACATTATATGACAGTTCTAAAATTACAACTTCTCTTACTATTTTATTACTTATAGTAATCAATTTATTTTGCTGTTCTCGATTAAATAAAGAAATAATATTAGTTAGCAAATGATAGAAAATTTTATTTACTGTATTTTCATCTCCTCTAACATAAATATTGTCTTCAATATCCATCTTTAAAACTATTCCATTTAAAAATAGTTTTTGTGAAAATAATTGTATTAATTTAGTTAGTACATCAGAAAGGTTAATCCATTTTAATTGATCTATAGGCATCGGAGGAGGTTCCTTCATCTCATTCTCCTCTTGATTTTCTTTATTATATTTCAATTTATTATTTGATTTAGATGCATTTGTAGATAGTAAAGCATTTTCTAAAGTGGTCGAATGATATTTATTAAATAATTTAGATAAAATAAATAGATCATTATTTTCTAAACCTTTTTTAACAATTTCTTCAACTTTCATTCCAGTTATTATTTCATTTTTCATTTCATTTTCAGCTGCTCTTTCTACTACAATATTTTGAGCTTTAACTTTTAATTTATTTTTCATTTCAATTAAATAAACAACTGTAAAAAAAGTAAGTGTTAAATAAAAAATTGCATCTACCCAACTTAATTTTATCACTTGCCCCTTTTTTTGTTTTTCGATTTCTTTGGCCACATTAAATTTTATATTTTCGATAACAGCAAATTTTTCAAAATATTTTTTATTACTTTCGTGATTATCGTTATTCTCATTCTTTACAAGATTAATTTCGTTGCGAGAAACAATAATACTAGTGTTTGTATTAGCATTGTTAATATTATTGTTTGTATTCGTATTCGTATTCGTATTCGTATTCGATTTGTGATTATCTTCAGTGATCATTTTTTGAAATTCAAATACCTCATTGGCCATCTTATTTACTGGAAGGGCCACATTTTCAGGTAAGTAATTATTTTCAATTTCACTTATTAATTCCGAGAAACACTCTTGAGTAGAAAGTAAAAAACTATCTTTTAAATGTAAAGATTTTACAGTTCCCACATTAGTTGAGGCCAAAAAACTTTGAACTACTCTATAGAAACAGGTGTTGATCCCATCATTTACATTAGCAATTTTTTGAAAAGTATAGTTCGTTCTTTGGTAAATTATGGCCGATGAAACAACTAATATAAACGAAATGCCTGCTAATATATTTAATGAAAAATTTAATTTTGAGTTCGATCTCAAAAGTGATTTATTTTTTTTGTTATTGCGCTGACTCATGTGGGTGCCTTAACCTTATAATTGTGTATGGGAATGAATAAGTATTGCTATTTATAATCAGGTTTTATATAAGTTGCTAACTGATAATAACCAGAAGTAGTCAAGTTATTATGATTAGTAATCACTTATAATGGCCTAAAAAGAACCTTTAATAAAAATTTTACTACTACGTTTTATACCGTCAAGAAGGTATTATAATATTCTAGGATAATTTGATTTTGATTTATTATTTAGTAGAGCATAATATTATAGTCAAAATGAAAAAAACTATCACTTTCTTAACCATATCAATTTTAGCACACATATTTTTAATTATGTTGTTAATTATTCTTGAAATGTTTGGAATTAGCTATTTCAAGAATTTTCACAATAGATGGGTGCAAAAAGAACTTCAAAAAAAGAAGATCACCATAACTCGTATTGTAAAAAATAAGATTAATAAAGCAGAGATAGTTAAAGAACAAGAGAAATTAAAAAACAAAAACGTTGGAAAAGAAGATGGAGTAAAAAATATCTTCTCTGCTCCAATAAATAAAAAACTTTCTAATAAAGAAAGTGATTCGGGTATTAAAAATAAAAATAGAGCTACTCCTTTTAAAACAACCTCTTCTCCTGCCTCTCCTACTTCGCCTGCTTCCTCAACACCTTCTTTATCGTCGCTAAGAATTGTAAAAAATGATGGCAAATATTTATACGAAGATAAACGTAGAAAAAAAGATCAAATTGTTGTTAAACAAGCAATTGATCGAAATAAAACAGAAAAAATACTTCGTGAAATGCAATTTGAAAGAGATCAAAATAAAACCAGCTCGAATATTCTTTCCTATGAAACCAAATCTAATCAACTTTATTTACCAAATAGTTTAAGTTCTTTACGACTAAACAAAGAAGATCTTTCCGTACTTCCCTCTCTACAAGAAGAAATAAATTTAAATTTGCGCTTTGAAGTTCCTCATGGTGTAAGTTTTGATAAATTAAATGATGAAGATTTAAAATTTTATAGTTTTAATTTAAGAGTATTTCGTTCATACATTTTGGCAGTTTTTAAATCATATGAAGATTTTAAAAGAGAAAATCCACACGTCGATCTATCTACAGTTGAAAAGCAAGTATTAGTGGCCAGTGTAGTATACAATCTTTCAGGTAAAATTGAACGAATTAGTTTTATTCAAAGTTCAAATAACGATAAAGTTCAAGCATTTTTTCAAAGAGCATTAGAACAAAACAATGTCTTTAATCCTCCTAAAGAGATAATACAGAATGGACATTTTTACCTAAATTACCAGCTAATAATTAATCCTTAGACTATTTGCTTTTTATAGCGAATATTACAACATAGTAATTCATTAAGGTTTTGAATAACCAATAAAACTTTATTGCAGGTAAGAAAAGCCTCATGAGTAATTTAAACTAGACATAAAATTACTCATGAGTAAAATGATATATAGTTATACTTACTAATGAGGAGTTATGAAACATATTCGCTATCTACGCTACCTAGTGAAAGCAATAAAAGAAGACTTGGTAAAAAAGATGGTTTTTATTGGTGGTCCCCGCCAAGTTGGAAAAACAACATTAGC
>JADGAM010000113.1 GCA_015232015.1 Oligoflexia bacterium
TTGAATTTTCTTTAAAATTGAAACTTGATTATGCAAAATTTGCAGTTTTTGTGCCATATCCTGGAACTGCAATTTATTCAAAATTAGTAAATGAGTCGGAGGATAATGGACTTGATCGTAAATATTTCTAATCGTTTTTACAATTTCCTCCACCCTGTATATAGTAGAGGAAGTATAAAGAGGAATCCCTATAACCTGAGGTGCTTGATTTTTTAAAAAAAAGGATAATTTATCGTTGTCTGCCATCTCAACACAATCATCATAAAACAAAGGAATATTTCCACTTTTTTCAATTATCGCTAATAAGTACGCCAGACCTATTGGTGGCATGGGAGTATAAAAGCGATGAAAATTACCAGCAGAAAATTGAAGAAAGGGACTAGGATTAATCAATAAAGCTTTTAACGTACTCATTTAAAATCCTAAGTTTCTTATTATGTTGGGTTCAATAATTCACAATAAATCTTGTAAATGTTAAGTGCTCTTTTATGTAATAGGCCTTTTGGGTCGATTGCAAATATTTTTCAATTTTTTTCTTTTCTTTATTGTAGTTATAAATAGGATAATCCATTTCTTTATATTTTAACAAATCAATAGAATATATATTAGACTTAATCTGCCTATAATCATCAATCACATTAATCTTATCAGTGATTTTTATCTCTAGAAATAATTCATAGGTATTTACAATAAAGGAAGGTATTATATAAACAGCTACTTTGTCTGGTATTTCTCTTAAAGATTTATTGTAATTTTTAATATCATATCCTTCTTTCCTCAGATTGTTTGAAAAAAACG
Source organism: Oligoflexia bacterium (assembly GCA_015232015.1). Lineage (GTDB taxonomy): Bacteria > Bdellovibrionota > Bacteriovoracia > Bacteriovoracales > Bacteriovoracaceae > JADFZW01. The sequence goes on from JADGAM010000113.1 coordinate 799, forward strand.
TTAGTGCGAATAAGCAAATAGAAAAATAAACAGCATACTTTCCTGTTTTATTAAAAATAAATCGAACAATAGTGATTATAAGAAAAGGTAAAAAAAACATAACATATATAGTTGAATTCTGAGGATACAGATTAAACACTATATACCCATGGGATCTGACAAACATCAGTACTATTAAAAAAAATAAAAATGAAAAAAATGCAAAATATATCGAAAAAATTTTAAATTCTTTGATAAGCTTTATTGAAATATAAACAACAAATAAATTAACCAAAAATAACAAAATCAAATTCTCAAAAGTATAACCAGTTAATAAATTTGGAATAACATTTAATATTTGTGAAATTAACAATTTGATATTCTCAATGACAGCATCCATAGCATAAAAATAACTTCCAGCACCTCCATTTAAAATAAGGATCAATTTTTTAGCATGGTTTTGCGATAAATAAACATTATATATTGAAAGAAGAAACATTAAAGCAAAAGGCAAGGCCAACCATCTAGTCTTAACATAATTTCTTCCATAGACAAAAAACATAATTAAAAAACAAACAAAAAATAAACTACAGAAAAAATGTGCCGTTCCTAATAAAATAATGACAGTAAAAAAAGCAAGTAGCTTCCATCTATTAAAACTATTTTTATTAAAAGTGCTACTTAAAACAGTAGCTACAATAAATAAGGTGGCGATCAAAAAATATGATCCCAAAGAATCACAATATCCACGTAAGATAGGATTTTGTATTAATAACAGCATAGAGAATATTTTTTCTTTTAGAGAAAAATTCATCTCATTTAACAATTTGTCAAATGCAAGTAAAAATATGATAAGCATAATGCAACCAAAATTTTTTTTTGCCTCAAAAAAACTAAGGTCCAAATCTAATACCATTATTCGATTAATGTAATAGGGTAAAAGTCTTACTACAATGTCATTTGCTGTAATATTAATATCACTATGAGGAAGGCAATCAAAATCACGAAATCCTATGAAAAATTCTTCAAAAAATAATAATCTAATTATCGCTACAAAAATAAATATAAAAACATAATTTTTTTGTAATAATTTTAAACTGTGGTTAGATATTGTTTTAATATAATTCATATGTATAATCATTCTATTATCCTTATATTAAAACACACAATAATTTTTTTTATTTTATGAAATATATTCTTTATGAATCATTGATATGAACAAGCTAAAAATTCTCCTTTTGCATCCTCCTGCTCTCCCCAATCCTCATCTTAAAACTAACTGTTACTACCAATTAGATGGTCTATGTAGTCAGCCTCAAAAGGGACCTTTTCGTTGGCATCCTATTGACTTACTAGCATTTGCCTCTAAGTATTCTCATCAAAACGACATCAATGTAGAAATAATGGATTTAGGTTCTAAAATACAATTTGATTTTGATAATGTATTTTTAAATAGATTTCTTAATTATGATATTATTATTGGCCTTATAGGGGTGTGCAATTGGAATAACTATAAAAAATATTGGAATGAAGTACTTATATTTTTGAAGGCAAAAAAAAATATAAAAATTTTTCTAACAGGTGATATTGCTAGACACTTTCCGTATTTTCTATTTCAAGAACTACCATTACTTGACGGAATCATTCCGGAATTAGCATTGCCTCCAACTATTGAGGATTTTTTTAATAAAGAAAATAAAAACGACCAACTATGGATCAATAGCAAAGATAAAAAAGAATACCTACTACCCTTTAAAGAAACCTTTTTTAATTTAAACATCCAACCTTTTGAACTATGGAATAATGATCTTTATAGATTACCATTCTCTTTCCAAAAACCGTTTGCCAGTGTTCTTACGCAAGTAGGATGTCCTCACTGCTGTAGCTATTGCATTTTAAGTAGCTATAAACCTATGATACGAGACTATGAAGAATTAAAAGAAGAACTAATTTATTTAAAGAAAAAGGCCGTAAGGCATCTTTATATTAGAGATGCAACCATTAATAGTAGTAAAAAACACTTTGAAAAGATTTTAGAAATAATTACTCCTCTCAAATTTACATGGAACGGTTTTTTTCGTATTGAAGGTATTGCTCAATATGCAAGCGATATCTATAAATCAGGAGGAAAATTTATTCAACTTGGAATTGACTCTTTATCTCCTGAAACTCTAGTTGAGCACAAAAAAATTGGCAAGCTACAACTTTGCAACCAACGACTAGAAGATTACCAACAAACAATCATCTCTCTAAAAAAGAATAAAATTAGAGTAGTCGGCCATTTTGTATCAGGTTTAAATAAAAATTATCCTCTTTCCCTAGAATTGAAGGCCATTGTTGATTGGTCTAAAAAAACAAATTTAGATTTAATAACTATATCTCCTTTAATGAAAAGGCCGGGGACAATATATTGGAATATGCTAGAATTTATTAACAATACTAATTATATTAACGTTAATAGTATGGCCGAAGAGCAAATCAAAAAAGCAATACTTAATTTTTATTTATCTCCTAAAAATATTTCAAAAACTATCTATACAATTATAAAACAACCACTCATAATCAAATATGCTCTTAATAATTTTTTAAAATTTAATTTATTTAATTTAACATTTAATAATTTTATGGACTTTCGACCATATTTAAGAAAAATTGAATTAGCATTTTTTAGATCTAAACTATCTTATTTCTTTGCCGTACTAATGAAAAATTATGCCCAACATCTGTATAGGCGAGTAATTGCTGATATTGGTCCTCTCAAGGAAGGCGCTGTTCTTCTTGATGTGGGTTGTGGCCATGGAACATTCTTACGTCTTTATGGAAAAAAATACCCAAAAGTAAAACTAGTTGGAATTGATCAAAGTCCAGAACTTATAAAATATGCTAAAAAAAGATGCGAAGAAGATGGTGTTGATGTTCAATTTATCGTTAAAGATATTCATCAAATGACTTTCTCTCCTAAAAGCTTTGACCTTATCACTTCAGGAAGCTCAATTTATTTGTGGCATGACCCTTCAACAGTTTTAAACAACCTATATAACGCTCTAAAAAGTGGTGGTAAGATGATCATATATGATGAGTTACCGGCAAGCAACTCAGCAACGTCAATATTCCAAGCACTTTTTAAACAGAAATTATATGGTCTTGGCCTGCCTGCCTATACAAAGGAAGAATTACTTTCATTCACTAATCAGAAAAATTTCGACAAAGTTGATGTCAGTATTGATAATTTAATAATAAAAATTGAAATAAATAATCATGAATGTTCTGTTACTTAATCCTAGCGCTTCAACTAAAAAGAATGCCGGTATCTATAGCAAATCAATGTCCCCTATGCCGCCTTTGGGAATTGCTTTATTAGCATCTATAGCACGTAATAAAGGACATACCGTAATAGTTGAAGATCAATATGCCAATAACAAAACCACCGACGAAATCACTAAAATAGTTATAGAAAAAAAAATTAATTTAATTGGCATTAGTTGTCTCACACCATCAATGAATGTTGTTGAGGAATTAGTGCAAAAAATTAAAAATACTTCTTTGAAGACACATATTACTTTAGGTAATGTTCATGCCACAATTTTTGCAAAAGAGTTAATAAAACAATTACCCATTGACTCCATAATTGCAGGTGAGGGGGAAAAGCATTTTAATGATTTATTAGACACTTTGGTTAGAGAAGATAATTTTAAAGGTATCTATGGCATAGATAATATTAATCAAAAAACTATACCATCAAAAAGCGACTTAAATAAATTACCTCTGCCTGCCTGGGATTTATTTGATCTTAAGTACTACACTGCTCCTTCGCGTTTTCCTATACAAGGAATTACTCTTTCTGTTCAAACGTCAAGAGGATGTCCGTTCTCATGTGACTATTGCTCTCAAAATCTTCTTACTCCACAAATCAGAAAACGAGATATGAAAAAAGTTGTGGAAGAGATAGAATATATATATCACAATTTAGGGGTAAAAAATTTTGGTATTCAAGATGCTATTTTCCCTTTGTCTCTTTCTGATGGTTACGATTTCTGTCGTTATTTAAAACAAAAGTCTCTTGATAAGGAAATCAAATGGTTTATGGAAACTAAAGCAGAATTGGTGAATTATGATTTATTGAAGGAATTTAAGGTCTGTGGGCTGCAATTCATTCTGTTTGGTTTTGAAAGTGCAAACCCAAAACATTTAGAAACAGTAAATAAAAAAGTTAATATAGAAAAAAATTTTGAGGTTGTTAATTATCTTAAAAAATTAGACATCAAAAGCTATGGTCTTTTTATGATAGGTTTTGCAAATGAAACTTTAGAGGATGCTATCAGCACTATTAATCTTGCTCTCAAATTAGATTGTGAGGTGGCCAGTTTTTCTCGTGTAACTCCGTATCCAGGTACAAAATTATATGAAAAACACAAACATCTTTTTCCCTTAGAAAAAATTCCTCCTACACATTGGAATAATCAATATAGACCATCTAAAGGAGAAATTACTTGGCATTTACCCGGATTAAGTTGCCAACAAATTAATACATTATTATCAAAAGCGATGATACGTTATTACCTTCGTCCCAAAATGATATTACGTCATATTTTTAAATCTAAATCAAGTTTCTCATTAAAAGAACTTCTTCGTGGTGGATCTTATCTATTCATTGAACTAATAAAATTGCTTTTTCGTAGTGCTAGCATAAAATGAAAAACAATGTAAATAATTAGGATTATACTTTGAATCTATCAGTTGCATATAACTTTGATCCCCATCTAATAACTAAATTAAAAGCATATCCTGTAACAGAAATTTTTGGGTCTATTGATTATAGTTTAGTAGGGTCACATCGTCCTGGTTATGCCTTACCTAATATAAAAAAAGAGCAATTAGAAAAAAGCATATCTTTAGCACATAAATATAACATTCAATTTAACTATCTTCTTAATGCCTTTACCTTAGCAGGAAATGATTTCGATCCTAAGTTTCAAAATGAATTAAAGAATTTCCTTGGTTTTCTAAGAGAGATACATGTAGATAAGTTAACAATAACTAATCCCTTTCTTATGGAATTTGTAAGAAGAAACTACCCTAGTTTTGATATAAAAGCTTCAATCGTTTTAGGGCTGAATTACCTCACTCAAATAAATCATCTTCTATCACTAGGGATCAATAATTTCACTTTGCACTTTCATCAAAATCGAAACTTCCAACTTATAAGACAACTCTTAAAAAGAGGATTTAATATTACTCTTTTAACAAATGATGGCTGTATTTACCATTGTCCTTACTATCATTTTCATGCCTGTAATATTGCTTATTCATCACAAAAAGATAAAAAAAATAAAAATCTTATTGATTACTATATGCTTAAATGCAATCAAATTAAAAATACCAATCCCTCTGAGTTTTTAAAAATTCGTTGGATTCGCCCTGAAGACATTCCCCTATATGAAAGTTTTGGAATTAGAGAATTTAAAGTGGCGGGCAGATCACGATCAAGTGAATGGATTTTAAAAACAGTAGATGCATATTCCAAATGTCATTATAATGGAAACCTTTTAGATCTTTTGGAGATACTAGAAAATAACCCAAACCCCCTCAACGTTTGGCAAAAACAACTTATAGAGGCCATGCCACCATGGTGGTTATCATCTTTCTTAAAAATGCTCTCTTATTTAAAAATTAAAGCAAAATATACAGATCGCTTTAATAAATTACCAGCACTAACAACAAAAACATTAATGGATCTCTATATTCATCTCTATTATCCATATCTCGATAACAAAACGTTAAACGGTTTTATAAACTTCTTTATTGAAAATAACTGCGATCTTAATGATTGCATGGAATGTAATTATTGTTCTGAATGGAGCAAAAAATGCATAAAAAATAATCAACAAAAATCACAAAAATATGCTGAGTTATTAGAAAAAATCCTCGATCAACTAACAAAGCTACATTTATAATTTTAAAATAATTATTCCTAAATATAAATAAGTGGGATGAATATTTAATCTCCCCTAAGGGAGAAAATATTTGATGTTAACTAATTTTTATAGTATAATCTCCCTAGAGGGAGATTATTATTATGATAACAGTAATTGAAAATACTAATCAATTAGCAACAGCACTTGCAAAAAGACGAAAAGAGCTAGGAATTTCACAGGCAGAGCTTGCTAGTCTTTGTGACCTCTCTGTTAACGGAATCAGCAAATTTGAAAGTAATGCAGGAGAAAGAGAGATTAAGCTTTCAACGCTTTTAAAAATTAGTCAGTTCTTAGGTTTTAAACTTCTTTTGGAGTTTGAAGAATGAGCCAAAAGAAACAAAAGAAAAAGGATAGGGGTAATAAGCTCAATGTATTTTACGAAGATATTTTGGTTGGAGAACTGCTTAGAGATAGCGAACTGATTTATTCATTTTCCTATAGTAACGAATGGATGAATAATCCTAAAAAGTTTCAACTAAGTATTGCTATGCCTTTTCAAAAAGAACCGTTTGGCAACAAAATAACTCTCTCATTTTTTGAAAACCTACTTCCAGAGGGAGAGGCAAGAGATGCCTTGGCCAAAAGTCATAATCTTGAAAGTACCTTTGAGTTTTTAAAAGAGTTTGGCAAAGATTGTGCTGGTGCGGTTATTGTTACAAGCGATTCTGCTTCCCCTTTAAAAAAATCCAATGGTAAAGCAGTGAAAATAGAGCTTAATCAAATCTATAAGGCAATCGATCAGAAGCGTTCTGTTGCTGAGGTTATTGCTTCAATGGATCCTGGATATCTCTCTATTGCCGGCGCCCAAGATAAATTTTCTGCGATCTTTAAAGAGGACCAATTTTATCTTCCATCAGGAGGAAGACCAACAACTCATATTGTGAAAGTTCCCATCTATCGTTCGGAAGTAAAGGAATCTGTTTATAACGAATACTATTGTATGAAGCTTGCCAGACGTGTTGGATTAAATGTTCCTGAATGCTTTATTATAGATAATATAAACCATCCTTTATACGTTATCTCTCGTTATGATAGGTTCACTGATAACAATGGATCAGTTCATCGTATTCATCAACAAGATTTTTGCCAAGCTCAAGGAATTGTTAGTGAACAAAAATATGAAGACAAAGGCGGCCCAAACATTAAAGACAATTATCACTTAATAAAAACAAATGTCACAATAAAGAAAAGATCATCTGCTCTATTAAACTACCTGGATTGGATATGCTTTAACTTTCTCATTGGAAATAACGACGGCCATTCTAAGAATTTATCATTTTTGCTTAATAATAATAAAATTGAATTGGCCCCATTTTATGATCTTATGTGCACGGCCATTTATCCCAAGTTAAAAAGAAATTTTTCTTTCAAAATTGGAGATAGAGATAATGCTTCTAGAATTGGGAAAAATCAACTCGAAATCCTCGATTGTGAGCTTGGTTTAAAGAAAGGAACATCAGGGAAGAAGATGCTTCTTATGATTGAGAAGCTCTTTGAGCACAAAGATGCTTTAGCAAGTGAAATTCGATCAGAATATCCTCATGCTAAAATAGTAAAAAGAATAGCTGAGCTGATTAGAGATCGTAGTACTAGTTTAAGCAAGCAAGGATTAACTAGCGGATCGTATTAATTGCTCCTACTTCTTAATTGTTCCTACTTAATTATTCCTACTTAATTATTCCTAGATATAAATAATAAAATCCAGCAGCAACCAATGCTACCGCTCCCAATCTATGCATCCACAATAACCAATTTCCAGAGCGAGGAATTTTTTTCAAACTTAATATTCCCACCCCAATCAACAAAATTATTGACGAAAGCCCTGCTGAATAACAAACCATTAATAATATTCCTCTAGAAAATGTCTCATTAGTTGCAATCATTGTAAGTACTCCCGAGAGGATAGGAGTAGTACAAGGTGAAATAAGTAGAGCTGAGCCCATTCCTAAAAAAAGCGCAGATAATATTGGCATTGCCTTAATCTTATTGGAAATTTTATTTTGAGCAATTTTTGGAAGAGGAAGTTTAATTCTTGAAAGCGTTTGGGAAAGCATATTAGATAATTTGGGAGTAATTGTAACTACACCAAATAAAATTAAAATAAGACCTATTGTAATTTGTACTACAGGTGACTCTGCACTCATACCCAACGCTTGGCCGGCGGTTACTGCAAAAATTCCTAGAGCACTAAAAACTATCATCTGTCCAAAAACAAAACCAAATATCTCCAACTTTCTTCCACTCTCACTTTTAGCGGTAAAAAAACCAAGAGTAATAGGAAGCAGGGGATAGATGCACGGACTAAGGGAAGCTAAAATGCCTGCACCGAAAGATGCAAATATTTGAGCAAGTAATGATGACTGCATTTTTTTCTCCAAAAATTTTATTGATTTATACTGGTTTATTCTATTTGCTAACTATTTCTATTAGTCTAATCCGTCGTAATCTAGTCCGTCGTCTATTGGTTAAGAACAGCATTTATACGATTTATATCAAAGGCGGAAGCGCTGTCTTTTAAGGCCCATTTTGTTCCATCTTTCTCTTGTTCATATATGGCCCAATGAGGGACTGCAAATACTTTTAAATCTTTAATCAAAGCTCGTTTTGTATCTTGCAAGACTGTTAATTTAATTCCCTCTTTATCTACAAAATTTTTAACTCTGTTTACATCTGAATCCATATTAACAGTAAGAACGGCCACATCTTTTCTAGAGTCAAGGGCCGGAAGTGTATCGCCCATCTTTTGCCGACACTCTTTACACCAAGTTCCCCAAAAAATTATCAACTCTTTTTTCTTTCCGTGATTACTAATATAATTTTGCCCATTAAGATCTTTTAAACCATCAATTTGCACAGAAAAAACCTCGGAACAATTAACGGTAAAAATTAAAGCGAAAAATAAGAACACAAACAAATTTTTATAATTTTTTCTTTTCATTTACTACTCCTATACTCCTGCTACTCCTATTACTCCAATCCTTCCCACTCTCCAGTTAATGTCTTTAAATTTTCAACTGGATATTCTCCAATATGACGTAACACCACTCCTCTCTCTGCTGTATGAACAATTATACAAGGAGTTGTCTGCTGTGGACAATACTTGCTTATAATACTTGCATCTTCATCAATACCCACAACCCATGGCATTTTGAAAGACTCCTTAAACGCTTTTGCATCTTCAGCAATTGATCCCACCATTAATGTTAACAAATGTATTTTATTAGGATCCAAGTCAGGACATTTTAATGCATTAACAATTTTTGGGATCTCTCTCTTACAAGGTTCACACCAATCGCCAGCAAAAATCATAACAACTGGTTTACCATCATCTTTATTTGTGATTACTCTTTCAACTCCCTCGCTATCAATAAATTTTTGAGTAAATACAAAGTTATTCTTTGTAATTTTCACTATACTATTATTCACTATACTATTATTGATGTTGTCTTTTCTCGCCTGACAAAATTCTTTTATCTCATTTACTCCATTTACCTCTGAAGTTGGTGAATTTGTATTTGAATTCGTATTTGTGTTTGTATTTGGAGTAATCTCTACTGGAGGAGTATCTGCAAATGTTCTTGTGTACTCTTTTTGTAACTCATATTTTAACTTGCTTCCACAACTTACCAAAACAAACATAAACATTAGTGGCAATAAAAATATCAAATTTCCCATGCTGCCCCTCCAGAAATTGAATAATTCTTTTGCTCATTATTGGTATTAGAAAAAGTAGAAATTAACTTAAACTCAGTTTTTTTATAAATATAATTTAATCCCACAGTATAGTGATCGGCCCCCAGTTGAATCTCTTTTCCTGTAAAAGGATTAAACTCTCTCTCAGCACTAATTCCGTAAGAAATAGTAGTTAAAAAATCATAGATGGGTTCAGCAGTCAGTGAAATATTTCCTTCCATCAAAGTAAAATAACCTCTCTCTGTTTCTAATTCTTGCTTTCGATTTTCCCTAACGTATTGCAACTCTAGCTTAGAAAATAAGCGATCAGTTATTGCTTGCGCCACCTTTAAATCTCCTCCCAAATGGTAGGGCCTATCACCTAATCTTTGGCCACTAAACAATTCCAGATTAGACTTAGTAGTTGATGTAAATATCTGTTGATGAAAGACTCCCAGCCTATATGCCTTAATGTTAGTCTCTTTTCTTTTATATGGAGTTGCAATCGACCTCTTAAAATAACTTTCAGGTTCTTTTTGCCAAAAATAAACACTATTAAACCCAAGCTTTGTAGTATTGTAAAAAAAATTGTGAGAATAAGAGGCAGTTATACCTTTTTTAGCAAACGGAGAATTATTAAGATTAGAAAATGCACCTACTGAAAATTGATTGCTCTCTTTACTAAAATTAAGATTATAATCAAGTTCGACCTCTGTCTTTTTCTCACCACTATTTGCTAATTTGCTTTCCCTACCCTTTCCATCTACCAAAACATAGTTCGAATAATCGACAATTTTACTCTGTATTCCCGCGCTATATTGAAAATTTGAGTAGTAGTTGGATGTATAATTAAGACTCAAACTATAATTTTGTATACTACTTTTAGAATCTGAATTTTTATTAACTGCAAGTTCTTGATGATCTGAATTTAAACTTGTCTCAATGTTTATTGAGGCAGCATAAGTGGATTCACTAACACTAATACTTACGCTGATACTGACACTAATACTTAACAGAAGTGCTAGGGGTATTATTAGTATGCGCATACAGTACATCCTCCTCCCCCGCTCGAATCTTCAATAGATTTTAAATTGGTTAAAAATGTTTTTTGAGAAGGTAATAACGGAGTATCTAGAGACATCGCTCGATGATTAAGTTGACTTTGATCAATCATCTGCAGACTTTGATCTATTTGATCTAGATGACTACAACTTAGACAACTTAGTAATGAAAGGATAGTAATAAAATACATTAAAACTATAGTAAATTTATTTATGATCATCATACATACGATATTTGCAATATTTGCTGTTTTGGTTGCTGGTTAATTAATTAGTTAATTAATCATTAATAATAACTCTTTTGATTTCATTCATGATTTCATCATCATAAGAACCAAGGTGTTTATATATTACCTTATTATTTTCATCAACTATGAACGTTGTTGGAGTGGCATTAATACTATATGCTTTTAATGCTTCTCTCGTTAAATCTAGAGAAAGAACATAGTCAATTTGACTTCTATATTTATTTAAAAAATCCATTACCAATCTTTGATTACGATCTATAGAAATCATTCTTATAGTTGTAAGTGCATTTATGCTAGAGTCATGATTTAGTTTTTGTAAATTAGGAAGATTTCCAACACAGGGACCACAATTAATAGACATAAATTCTAACAATAGATATTTCTTTCCTTGTTCTCTGGTTAGTATTGATTGCTTAATTATGTCTCCGGAGGTTTGAACATCATTTAAAACAATGTTGGGTGCCAGATCACCTACTTCTGTTGCTATTGCTTTAACATTTACCATCAGCACAGTAGAAAAAGACATTACAACAACAACAAATAAAGCTATTAATAATTTTTTCATTCCTTACTCCTTGGTAATTGGTAAAAAATTTATAAAATAAAAATACAATCATAATACATAGACAGTAATTTTATTCTTAAAAAATACAAATTGAACAATAATATTTTTAAACAAAATATTACACTAAAACTATAGTGAATTACTAAATTTTTGTTCATTAATTTGTAATAACAATAAGTGATAATCAAAAGCAGTTGCAATATTACGCAAAAAGATTTTCCCTAACTCAGTGACATGCAAATCAAATGACTCTGTCATCTTTATTAATCCATCATTTTCAAATTCATCCAACTTATTCATAATCTTAGAATAATGTTTAAAGTTTTTTATTTGATTTAATAAGCTACCAGGTACCTCAAAATATATCATTAATTCTTCGATTATATTACCAATCAAAATATCAGAAGCAGTACGTTTATAATATTTTACAATAGGTATTTTCCTTTTCTCTAAAACACTTCGCTGATATTTCTCTAGATCTTTTTCATTTTGAACATAAAAATTTTTTGTTGAAGAAATCGCCGATGCCCCTAATCCTACTATTGTATTAAAATAATTACAGCTATATCCCATGAAACTTCGTTTTAAATTATGTTTCTTATACTCTATATAAAGAGGGTCACTTTCTTTACTAAAGTGGTCCATTCCTATTGCTTGATAACCATTACTTAGTAATTCGCTAGCTGCAATTTCATATAACTCTCTTTTTAGTTTTCCACTAGCGATAGGATATTTTTCCAATTCATGTTGATCGAAAGCATGCCATGGCACATGAGCATAACTATAAAAAGCAATTGTATCAGGAGACAACCTAATTATATCTCTGGCGGTTTTAGTGATTGATTCTTTTGTTTGCCCAGGGAGACCATATATCAAATCAAAATTAATACTTTTAAAACCAATTTTTTTAGTAAACTTAGTTAGCTGTTCCAATTCTCCTATATCTTGTTTTCTGTCCACCATTCTTAAAACATTTTCATCTGTATCTTGTATTCCAAATGATACTTTTCTAAAATTAAGTTCATACAACAACTCTAATTGTTCAATACTTGTTATTCTGGGATCAATCTCAATTGAGGACAATAGTTTGTGCTCTTCATATCCACTTTCACTACTTCCACTACTACTTCCATTTTCACCTTCATTATTTCCACTTATTGTTTTTACTATTTTTTTAAAAGATTTATCAGAAAGAATATTTGGAGTTCCACCTCCCAAATGCAACCCATTTACTTTAAACGGAATTTTTATTTTTTTTATTTTTTTAATTTTTAATTGATAAA
>JADGAM010000114.1 GCA_015232015.1 Oligoflexia bacterium
CTATATCTTCGTTGGATCAAATCTTACAAAAAGTGATTGTTACTACAAGAGATACGGAACAAGTTGCAAATTCAGTAAATAGTAAGAATCAAAAACTAACTCATGGGGCATCTACTCAAGCATCAGCAATAGAACAAGCAGCAGCTGCAATGACAGAGATAGGTGGACAACTTGCAAAGACTGCTGAAAACTCTAATGCTGCTCAAGTATTAAGTACAGAAATTAAAAGCAGCGTAGAACATATTAATAAACAGATGATTGAAACTTTAAATGCTATGAATGGTATTAAAGAATCCGAGCAAAATATTTCAAAAATTATTAAGTCTATTGATGAGATTGCTTTTCAAACTAATTTGTTGGCATTAAATGCAGCAGTTGAAGCAGCACGGGCCGGTACTCACGGTAAAGGCTTTGCTGTTGTTGCAGAAGAGGTAAGAAATCTAGCAACCAGGAGCGCTGAGGCTGCAAAGGAAACTGCATATTTAATTGAGGATTCTAAAAACAGAGTAGAAAAAGGTTCGGCAACAGCGCAAAACACTGCTGATTCTTTAAATAAGATTGTGGAAAGAATAAATTCCATTACACAATTTGTTGATGAGATTACTGCTGTAACTAAAGAGCAATCCATGGGAGTGGGACAAATAAATCAAGGTCTTTCTCAAATTAAGAAAGTAACCAAGGATAATTTAGAAATTTCAGATGAAATGATAAAGCAAAACGATGTACTCTTAGAGAAATTTACTATTCTTTACAATATGGTTAATAAATTTAAGTTGAGTAATAATAACAGCGGTAGGAATAGATCTAATTTTGATTCAGGTTTGGATAGAAAGGTTGCGTAAATAAATAGTTAATTAATTATTTATTTATTTAATTCATCAACCTTTAACTCATTTTTTTCATCATAAACGCCAGCGCCAGCGCAAAATGAAAAATTCTTAGTTGCACATTTTGTGAAAGATATTTTACGAATAGGTTCTTTTGTTCCTGGTTTTGGCCACCAATATTCTATCCAACCACCTTTTTCTTGTGTCTTAGCAATTTCACAAAATTTTTGAAAGAAAAAGTTACCTTTATTATCTTTCATTTCCTTTGTGGATTTACCAACTAAAGCAGGAACCATCGGATGGGCCAATGTGATCATCTTGTCACAATCAATAACATAAATGTAATTTGTACCCCAATTCCATTTAGCATCTTTTTGAAATTCTGGAATTGAAGCATCTTTTTTATCATTCATTATCTTTACTGCTTCATCTACTTTTTCCAAAATAGTTTTAATTTCTTCTTTTGGATCTGCGAATGCTGTTGATAAACATAAAATACAAACAAGTGAGAGTAAAAAACTAATTAATTTTATCATGTATTACCTCCAAAAAAAATTTACTAAGCATGAAAAAACGAGATATTGTTAGCTATATTTATTATTTAGGTGCTTTTGTATCAAAGTCAACAGTAATTATTTTTTTAAAAAATACATGATAAATAAAAGGAAAATAAATGAGACTAATAAATATAAATACTTTATGGAAATATTTTTTGTTGTTAATTATTTTATTATTAATAACTAACATCTCTTCGATTCTTGCAAAAGAACAGAGTGGAAGTGGAAATACAAACGAGAAGATAGTCTTTAATACCATATGGTACAAGTTATATGGAAATTATCCCGAAGATGGGAAAAGTGAAAAAATTGAGAAGAAAGAAGAGAAAATAGAAAAAAAAGAAAAAGAAAAAGAAAAAGAAAAAGAAGATGAGGCAAAATCAAAATCTGAAACAAAAACTGGGCCTCAATTGCAGCCAAATGGAAAAAAATATGTAAATGATGCTCTAGAGAGAAATAGACAATTGTTAAGAGAAAGAGATTTGAAAGAAAAAAATGAAAGATTAGAAAAAGAAGAAAATGCAATTAAAGAAGGGGATGAGGAAAATGATTATAGATCATTTTCAAGCAAGATGCGCAGAGATGTTGATAATCAATTGTCCAAGTGGAAAGAAGATGTTGCTGAAACATACAAGCATTGGGCCGAGGAAAGAAAAAAATTTTTAGAACGTGTTGATGTTTATAAAAAAAATCAAATTGATTTTAACCAATTTGAATCAAAGAATTCCAATTTAAAAAATATAAAGAGTGAAATGAAAAAAGCGGAGGTAATAAAGAATAATAATGACCATTATAGTAATAGTGATTCAACAAATGGGAAATATCATATTGTCAAAGATGCATTTTTAATTCCAATAAGAGATCAAGGAGATCGTTCTACTTGTAGTGCCTTTATGGGTGTACGAGCGCTAGAGATACTTAGTAAACAACTGGGATATAATTATGACCTTTCAGAACAATATTTTTATTGGGCCAGTAGGAAAGATTGTCAAACAATTCCATGTTCATTAAAGGGTTCATGGGTTACTCCAGGATTTGATTATAGCAAAGAAAAAGGGAATTATGATATTCCATTAGAAAATTATTGCCCATATGAAAATAATTATCAACAAGGCAATGAGACTCAAATACCTCTTAAAGATGCTTGCAAAAGAGGAGGGGTTGTTAGTGTAGCAGATTATAAATTAATTAATTCACCAGAAGAGATAGTTGAAGCAATTAATGAAGATAAACCAGTAATGGGCGGTTTTCGCTTAAACGAAGATTTTTATAATAATGATGGATTAGTGTTAAGTATTAAAAACAAAAATAGTGACAGTAGTAAAGCTAGAATGGATCAACATGCAAAAGGACATGCTATGCTTATTATCGGGTATATGGAATTACCAAAAGAAAAACGTAAAGATAGTAGAGACAAATATTGTTTTCTTACTGCAAACAGTTGGGGAGAAGGATTTGGCAGTGGTGGATATACATGCTTGTCGCAAAAATGGATTATAGAAAACCGTTTAAATAATTCTTTTGTTGTTCTGGAATCAATAAAAGTAAGATAAGTTCCCAATATGCTCTTAGCGGCCTAAGTTCTAAATAATAGTTTGATTTTTTTTGCTCTCTTTATGTTGCATTTTCATCAGATTAACTTTTCTCATTAGCCCAATTGAATAAACTACACTTGAATAGAGAGAAAGAAATGAGGCCAAGTAAATAAAAATTTTACCTAGAAAGAGAAATGGAATTCCCCATGGATCAGTACTGATCATTAGTAGTGGGATGCCAATCATTTGAGTTACAGTTTTCCATTTTCCAATAGAATTAACAGGTACAGAAAGTCCTTCTGCTGATGCAAGAAGGCGTAATGAAGTTATATATATCTCTCTTAATACCAAGATAATTACGATAATTGCATGAACTCTATTTAGTGCTTGTAGCATGATGAGGGCAGAAACAGTTAGAAATTTATCAGCTATAGGATCTAAAAATGATCCAAAGACTGTAACTATATTTCTTTTACGAGCGATATATCCATCAATGAAATCAGTAATGGCGGCGATGGTAAATGTTATACCTGCAATCCATTCTAAAGTAGTTTGGTAATCACGAACCCAAGTCTCTTGAAAGAGACACAGTGATAAAGAACCAATAACAAAAGGAACAAGAAGAATTCTAAACAATGTAAGTCTATTGGGAAGATTATCAATTTCTAATTTGTTATAATCACTTAAAGACATTTTATATTACTTTAGTCTGCTATATTGGTTATTTTTATTTTGATTATTGCTACAAGTTACACTCAACTATTTATATAAAGTACCTAAAATATCATGTAATTAAAATTAAAAAGTTTGAATGTTGCTAATTTTTTAGCTCATAATATACTATTAATATAACATCAATGGATTGATAGATTCAAAACAAGGATTGGATTAAATATATGGATAGACATTTAAATTTGATTAAGAATGAATTTGCGCGACAAGAAAAAAGAATATTTCCTCGATTTCCATATTGTTTTTTGACTTTTAAGAGTGAAGAAACAGAGACGGATTGCAGTAAGATTTTCGAGGTAAAAGATATATCCTATACGGGAATGCAATTGGCCTTAAAAAATGGAGAACATAAGTGTAAAGAAAAAGATTTAATTAAAGGGGAAATTCATTGGCTTGGTATGGAGATTTTAATTAAAGGAAACATTAAATGGATAGATGACGAAAGGGTGGGTGTAGCATTTAATAGAGAGAAGGCCTTAATGAATAATATTCGTGATTTTCTCTCCATCAAAAATATGATTATTGGTTTAAAGGCCATTCACAATTCGAAGCAAGATTTTTCTATGGAGTTACCAAATTTATTAAAATATTGGTTGAGAGCTGATGGATTATTAGAAATTTTTATTTGGCAACATAAAGATGGTGAGTTTTCTAGATTTCAAATGATAATGCTTGAGAATTTTATTGAATGGGAGGATGGGGTTGGTTTAAAAACCGGACATGCGCTAGGTAAAAGAGATATTGAAACTCCTCTAAATGAAGAAGGAGAATTTACTTTCGAGATGGATCAGGAACTAGATGTAACAAAGATAAATCTATTTACGGATATCACAAACCATTTGAATGAAAAGTTTTTGCCTCAAGATGTTATCCAATTTTTACAAATGAAACTAAAAATTTAGGTAACTGGTCAGGTCCCTGGTAAATTTTGATCCATTTCCCTCGTCATTCGTGCGGCTTCCATGAAGCAAGCTGCTTGCAGGAAGCAAGCCTCCTCATTCATCAGGAACTGAATCAAAATTTCCTCAGGGCCTTGACCAGTTACCAAACTCGCTGACTAGTTACAAATTTAGGTAACTTATTCTCATCTTCTCACCTTCGTCATCAAAGCAAATAATTTGTTTTGAATATCAGTAATTGCATTTAAGGAGAGTTTAGATTAGAAATAATATCAAAAAGGCAAAAAAGGAGATTTTTGTGATTGATAAAAAAAAAGAGAAAGAGAAAGAAAAAGGAAAGGGTTCAGGGAGTGGAGTTGGTAATGTATTTAAAAAAATTGTTTCATCAGGATTTGATGTAGCAGCATCAAGAACAGAAGGAGCGGTGAAAGTGTTATCTGAGTTAAATTCTTCGAAAGAATTGATAAAAGATATTTCTCAAGGGATATTGAAATCTACTAAAGAAGAGATAATAAATGCTGTATCTAGAAAGGTAGAGGAACAATTACAAAAATTAGATATTCAAAAAGAGTTAAGAGGCCTTGTAGAGGATTTTGATATTGAGATTGTTTCTAAGATAAGCTTAAAAAAGAAAGAAGTACATACAGACAAAAGCGTACGTAGTAAATATGAAGAAGATGAAGAAAATGAGGATTGACGATAATTTTAACAAATCAGACAAATCAACGATTGCACAAAGATTGTTGGAGATAAATAATGCGATAAAAAATTATCAAGCAAAATTAATTGCTGTTTCAAAAACTTTTCCAATAGAGAGTATAGAAGAAGCATATAACTTTGGTCACAGAGATTTTGGAGAAAGCAAGGTTCAAGAATTACAAGAGAAATCAAAATATTTTATTGATAAGGGTATTTCTGATATCAATTGGCATTTTATAGGTCACATTCAATCCAATAAACTAAAAAATCTTTTACAAATACCTTCACTGAAATTCATTCATTCGATTGATTCATTATCATTACTAAAAAAAGTAAATGAATATAAAAATTTAATTAAAGAAAAAGAGTTAGGTATTTTTTTGCAAGTAAATACTTCAGCTGAAAAAGAAAAATCAGGTATTGAAAGTTATTCTGAACTTCTAAATATTGCAAAAATTGCCAGAGATCTCCTTGCTAATAGTGATAGTGATAGTGATTTTTTTGGAAAAACAATTAAGTGGATTGGTCTGATGACAATGGGACCAATTAGAACTAACGATTTTCTTTTAGATACTGAAGAATCTTTTAAGAAGTTATTCGAATACAAGACTAAATTAGAAAATGATTTAAAAATAACCGATCTATTGCTTGCAATGGGAATGAGCCAAGATTATGAATTGGCATTAAAATATCGTACTAATTTTGTAAGAATTGGTAGTTTCATTTTTGGCGAAAGATAATTTCATAAAGTTCGATAAGAATAATGTAGCATTTTTACAATTAATAAAACATAAAAATTAGAAAATAAGAACTAGGAATTATTGTAATGCCATTATCATTATCGTTATCTTTAATAAAAATATTATTGATATTTATGTTTGTATTTATCTTGGTGAACACTTTGTCTTGTATTAAATCTGAACGCCTTTCTGAATCGAAGTATGTTCCTGGAAAATATCATTCACTGGCCATCAGTAATACTTTTCCCTCAATCAACACTACAATGGCAAAAACATATGGCCAGGAGGCAGATTATTATTATGCTTTAAGTTTAGCAGATGCTACTCCTGTTGCTATAACCCATTCAGTTTCAGTCGCAGACCCCCAAAATCAAGGATACACAATTTATTGGTTTATAGATGGTGTACAACAATCAAATGATAATGCTACCTCAATGCAAATTGATTATACATTATTTGGTGTCGATAGTAATGCTAGGGCCGGATTACATGAAGTTGAAGTATATCTTTGTGATAAAACAGGTAATGTAATTCAACACAAAGTATGGGTTATAAATATATTAAGAGAATAAAAAATAGAGGATAAAGCAGTTAGGAATGGGAACTTAGATGGGGGCCTTTCTTATTGAAATAGCATGCTGTAGCCAATACCAATTTTATAATTAACTTCTGAGGTATCTTGGCGAATTCCGTTTGCAAAGCTTTCTTTAGTGCTTATTGTTTCAACTCCACCTTCCATGTGAATGGCATGTCCTCTAAAAAAGAAATATTCCACACCACCATAAAGTGTGGGAAATAATAATGATTTTCCACTAATATCTTCTTCTGGCATTGAGGTTTTAGATACACCACTTCCTAAGCTTGAACCTAAAAATAAATATATATGTGAGAATTTTTCAATAGGAATAAAGTGATAAGAAAGATCAAGATAAAAATATGCACGATCGGAAGTAGTATTAACTAAGGTAGATAATAGATATTCTTTTTCTGCCCTATATCCTAAACCTAACTGAATGCCAAGTCCAAGGTTGTATGCATACATGAGTTCAATGATATCTCCATTACGTGAAGTAATGGTAGATGAATCAGTTTGAGAGATAGTAGCAGTTTCTCCAGTAAACCTAGAACGTTTGATTGCAACAATATGTTTATAACCACCTCGAGTTTTTAACGATTCCATGCGCTCTTTCTTTTCTTCTGCCTCTTTTTGATATTTTTTATATGTTAAATAATTATTAGGATCAAACATCCAAATTTTTTCAGTAGCATAGTTAAAAGTTACTATTTGATCTTTTTGAAAAGGAATAATGGCAGAAGGTTCACTTATATTCCATATAGATATTTTATCGGAAACAGATATTGCTTTCGCAATAATACTAGTATTATCAGATGTGAAAGTGGCCTCCATGCCTTCAACTAGGTTTTTATTTTCTCCAATATTAATAAAAAATTTTTTTTTATCTGGGGAAATTCCTAGTATGGGAACTAGGTGATATGAGAAGGTCTCTGTTATAGAAGATAGTAGGATAAAAAGAGAAAATAAAAATAAAAATAAAAATTTTATTTTTATTTTTATTTTGTGTAATTTTACTACTGAATACATGTCTATATTATATCATGCTAAGTATGAGAGGCCAGCTAGGTCACATTTATTAAACCAAAAATAAAACCAAATAAAACCAAACTAAACAACGATGCTCAGGTATTCAGGTATTATATAGTTGAGTAAAAAAATCAGTAAATCAATAACTCATTAGTAACTCATTATAGAAATTTGAGAGAATAAAATATAGAAAATTTAAGACTTTATTTAAGATAAAAAAAATTGATAATTATATTTTTATAAGACATTATATAACAAACTAGATAACTCTAATTTTATAGACTAAACAAATAACAATAACGTGATAAATACGAAAAAAATTAAAATAAATTTAAACATTCAAGGTAAATTATTATTTTTGATATTGTTGATATTTTTGTTATTTATGCAGGTTTTTGTTTCATGTATACCTACTAATCAGCCACAAAAATCTTCGAGAGGAGCATGTGCTTCCGGAACTTATTTTGATGCCGTTTCTAGAAGTTGTATTAACTCTCAAGCAATAATAACTCATCCACCAACTAATACCCTTACTTCTGTTGTAATGTTTGAAGATGTAGATCTACCTGTAATATTAAGTTATACTGATAAAGAAGGTGATATTGCAACTTCATGTAGTGCTTATGATATTTTTCCCCCTAATGTAATTACAACAACAGGCGGTGGTTGTGTATGTGTGGGAGGAATTTGTACAGTTATTTTTCATCCAACTAGCAATTATAATGGACCAGCACAATTTTATTATACGGTATCTGATCTTGATGGTACTTCACGCCCTACCTTAGTGGCAGTGACTGTTACTGCCATTGATGATGCCCCTGTAGTTACTGGGCCTACTCCTGCTTTCGCAAGCTTTAATGAAGATAGCTTTAAAAAATTTATCTTAGGTTACACCGATGTGGAAGCAGACAAAGCTATTGCTTGTATTTCTAGTATTGATGGCAGTGATAACAATTACAATAATGGATATATAAGCACTCCTTGCGCTTGTGATTCGTATGGTATTTGTTCATTTACTATTCAAGGGCGCCCTGAGAAGTCTCCTGAACCCATGGCCACGGTTAGAGAATGGTTTAGTTATAAAGTTAAACAAAAAAATGAGATATGGTCTGGGTATTCCACAAATAATTATTACTATATCAATGCCATTAATAGCTTGCCAATCCCCGTGAGTGCCAGCGCTCCTACTTTAGGAGAAGGATTTGCTACTCCAACTGTTGTTATAACATATACTGAAGCAGATAATAAAAGACCTGTTGAATGTGAATTAATTGATCCTACTGGAGTGGCCTCGCCTGCAGGGGTACCTTTGTGTGATTGTACAGTTGCTACTAATCCCACATTTGGCAAATGTATTATGACTTTGCAGAGAGTGGCAGGTATATATGATAATAGTAGTAATGTTAATTTTTCTTTTAAGTATAGATTTTATGATGGTTATGAAGCTACTCCTAATACTCCTGTTGGTGTAGTTGGATCTACTAGTGATAGAATATATTTAACAGTTGTTCCAACCAATAGTTCGATCGTAACAACGCCAGCATATAATGGATTTATTTCTTGGACTCCTTCTCCTGGGCATGAAGAGACACCTTTAGCAATTGTACCAACTTTATATGCTGATGAAGGAGGAGCATCGGATGAGAATGCTCAATATTTGCGAGCATGTGTGGATGTTAGTGGCGATAATCCAGTAGTAAGATATTCTGGCATAACTATAAATTATAATGGCGTTTCCGCCTCTGGATATAATCCAAGTTACTGTAGTAGCAGTGGCAGTAATAGATCAAGTTGGCCAATATTAGATGCTCCAAGTGTCTATGGTGCGATAAGTTCTGATACTTATCCAATCACATTTTCAGTTAAACCAGAAAATAATAGATCTGGTTGTGTGGATTTACGAGTGTATTTAACAGAAGATAATGTTACCTATGGGACATCTTCAATCACAACCTTTAGTCCAATTCCTGCTTGTTTTACACCTGTTAATAATCTTCCATCTTTTAGATCCCGAACTGCAAATAATTATTATGATAAGTATGATCCAGTGGAAGTGACAAATTGTGATAACAAGTATTCATGGAACCGTAATGAAAGTTGTGTAGGGGCCAGAGGCCCCAATGGAGTGATAACTCCTACTCCCGGCCAAGTTTATTATGATTATAAAACTGGTATAAATTATGTTGTTCCTGCTAACAATGCTGGATGGACTCCCTTTATTACTGATTGTCCATATGGAAATCGTGATGATGGGACTTGTTTGAATGTGGGAGATGATCTTTATAGCCCAGCAAAGAGAAATTGCATTGGAAGTGGTAATCCAGCAACCATAATGACTCCAGCTTTTGAAGGAATTTATTTCTTCGATTACACCAACAATGTTTGCTATAGAAGCACAGGAACTGATTCTTGGGAAATGGTTAGTGATCCTACTCCTACTTCCTATTGTGACTATGATTCAACTTATTACGGAGTTACTGCTCCTAATTCTACTCCAAATTCAAGTGAGAAATGGAAGATATATAAAGACACATCCACCAATGCTTGTTATGTTTCTTATTCTAATTATCCCGTAAATGCGACACCAACAGCTTACTGGCAGTCATTTTCAACCACTTGTACATATTCAAAAGCGGCCTGTAGAGATAAAGATTCAAGTCTTTATGTAAACTGCATAGGTAATTTTTCACCAAGAATTATGGATAATAACACTGGAATTAGCAACGGTAGCAAAATAATTCCTTCTACTGTTGGAAAATATTTTTATGATTATCAAAATAAAATTTGTTACAAGAGTATGTCTTCATCATCTTCTTCCTCTGCTGTTGATTGGGTAATTTATGGTCATGAGATTCAGGATATTGCTGGAAATAATAAAGGCACATTAACTTTAAAAAATATAATGTTTTCAGAGGGACCTTTAGGAGATTTGGCCACTGATAATATAAAAATAAAAATTGAGTTGCTCACTAATTATCCTACTCCCGCAGCAGTAGCGGCCATGGGAGGAGTAGTTGGCAATAAAGATCTTTTTAATATAAATGATATTTCATTAAGCTGCAGTGGAGTTTATATAACTCCAATAGCTCAATCTGCGGCCGATCCTTCAATTACATTTGTTTTAGATAGTACCCCTCCATGTAATGGTGACGGGTGGGATGCTTATAAAAATGTTAAAATTAATTTTATGGCCGCCGAAGGTAGATACGGAAGGTCAGAGGTGAAAATGAGCGTAGTAGATAATACTCCCGCCTCTTCCCCGGTAAATACATATTTTAGCTTAATGGTATATCCTGTTAATGTTATTGCTGATGTTGATACTTCTGGCGTGTGGAATGAATTAGCATCAGTAGGTAATAAGACAAATAGATCATATATGGGTACGCCAGCAAGTAATGATATTTTAGAAAATATCTTTGTAAAATTATCATGGAATAATTTTTCCATAAAAGGTAGAAGTGATGCAGATACTCCTGCTCTTAGCACAACACGCACTGAGTACAGTGGTGTTTCAATAAGTGGTTATAATATTTATAGAAGGGTTGCTAGAGAGTCCTATAATTATGATCTACCTTTAAACAAAACACCCATAAGCACTAGTTCCAGAACTTTTACTGATATATATGGAAAAACCGATGAGATAATCGGGCCTCCTTTTCCCAACACAGTTTATTACTATACCGTAAGGCCCATCGATTCATATAACAAATTGTTAGTAGATGTAGGATCAGAAATTAGAGTGATTGCTCCTCCCGATAATATGGTTTTCGTACATAGATCGATGGTTAATAAAGAGGTGTGCTCTCATTTAAATAGTGAATCTAAAGCGGATGCATTTAATAAGTGCGAATATATTGGTCCGGGAGAAAATAGCTCAGGATATTACGATATTGGTTATGATATGTTAGTTGACAGCTTTGAGGCCGGTTGTCCATATGGTGATTATAATGGTGTAAATCCTATGCAATATGGTAGATCATCAGCATTAGTACCTTCTCGTTGTAATGGTTCAAATAGTAACGATTGTTACTCAAAAGACTCAAGTGCTGCATTTAATACGCATACCCCCATTGCAGGAATTACTTCTGGAGCAGCAAAAGGCAATGTTTTCTATTCAAGGCAAACGGGTCAGTGTTTTATAAAAACTGCTGCTGGCGGCGACTCTTGGAAATCAATGGATGATGCTACTTATATACCCTCTGATTTTTCTTCCCAAGCAGGCCACAGCAGATATCCCAATTTACCTCCGATAGCATATGTTTCGCAGAAAAGGGCCAATGAGATTTGTAATGCCAGACCTACAGTTGCTATTTATGTAAATAACATTCCAGGTTTTGTTGATCCTTCACCTGTAGGATCTCTATTTAAATTATCTTCAAGAAAAGAACAAATAGCATACTCTGCTTGGCCATCATCATGGAGAGATGCAGATATAAACGAAATAGAGCGAGGAATCTCTTTAAACGCTTCTCAGAAATGTAATTCCTCAAAGGCATCTGGATGGGATTCATACTATTCTAACGATAATCCAGGATCCGCTTCATTGTTTACTTTGCCTGGGGCCCGAGATGCCAGTTCAGGATACAATGCAGACAAACTCATTCGCTCATTTACTTCAGGCAGTTCTAAAACTGCTAGTACTAATGGAGGTACTTTCATTGGATGTGTTTCAAGGTATGGTGTTCAAGATTTTGCAGGTAATGTGAAAGAGTGGGTTGATGATAGAATTTTTTGTCAAACAGAGAATCAGTGTGCTCCGGTGTATCCGGGTTATTCTGGATTACTATGCAGATTTAATGTAGCAAATGAGGTGTCTGCGCTTCCAAGGCCAACTTCAGGACAATTTGATACTTGTAACTTTAATGATGTTAATGATTGCTTGACAACAACTCCTAGCTACACGCCTATAGAGAGCGATCATAATAATGCCTTAAATGGAATTATTTATTATAATAGGACCGATGATAAGTGTTTTGTCTCATGGCCAGGGCATAATGGTACATATACTTGGCGAAACTTAGATACTTACAGTAGATGCCCTATTACTTCTTCTGAAGCAGATTCAGGATGCAATATTATGACAAGTCAAAGCACCCATGCTGGATTAAACTGTGTTACTTGGCAAAATCCAAATTCAGATACAACAGATGATATTATTCCTGCAAATGTAGGAACTTATATTTTTAGTACTGGTGTAAATTCTGGTACTCCCAACACATGCTATGTTAGTGCTAAAATTGGGGAAAAAAGTTGGACCCCAATTCCTGCTGAAAGTTCCCCTCTGCCATTTAATACACCTACACCTGAACCACTAAATAATAACAGTGATATGACATCATCTGATCCATACTTTTTCTATTGGGCCCTAGATGGAAGAAAAGGACCATGTAGTAATATGACTTGTATTTATCCTTTAAAGGAAGGTTGGTATTTCCAAAATAGATCCAATGATGCCACATATTTTATTTTTCCTTTAGGATTACCAGCAGTGAGTTATTTTGCCTCTAACTTTCCCAAAAGTGATTTATTTTCTAGTAATGAGGGTAAAGGCTCTTTACTTGAAATTGGATCAAGCGCAGGTATTACATCAACACAACTTCACAATGATTATTTTTCTGTAAATACCAAATCAATTTACGACAATGACAAGAGACACTGCGGGGCCTTCGCTACTGGTGGTGGCTTTGATTCTGCAGACAAGT
>JADGAM010000115.1 GCA_015232015.1 Oligoflexia bacterium
TAAAGGAGAAGGAGTATAAAAATATAAGGGCCAATGTACCAAGAAGGATAATGGAGATTAATAGTCGTTTAGGAGTTTCAAAGAAGGGCAGTGATACTCAGGTCGCAATAGATAAAATGAAATTATTGTTTGATATTTACAGAGAGGGGGCAAAGATAGCAAGAAGAGAGGGGATTTCTTATTATTTATTTGGGCATTTTGGAGATGCGCATTTGCACTTTAATTTAACACCTAAACCGGATAAACAAGTAGATATATGTGATGACTTTTTTGAATTGCTTTACCAAAAGGTGTATGAGTGGCAAGCATCACCCTTTGCAGAACATGGTGTGGGTTTATTGAAGCAAAAATTTATTAAAAGGTTTTATTCTGATATCCATATGAAAATTTTTAAGATATTAAAGCATACACACGATCCTTATAATCAATTTTTTCCTTTTGGTTTTATGAATATGAGTAAATAGAAATGGATAATAATTCAGAATTAAAAATTCTCGCCCAGATTTATCGATCTTCTCAAAGAGTATTTAGTTGCAAAATTGTTGATAGCAATTTATTAGTGGAGGCCACGGCCTTAGGCCTTTTACTTAAGCGTGGTGACTTGGTTGTTGGCGATTATGTTTATTTAAAGAATGAAAAAGATGGGGAAAATAATTATGTAATTATTGAGAGGAGAGAGCGAAAAAGTCAAATCTTTAGGATGAACATGAGGGAAGGAGTAAAAAGAATTACGGCCGCCAATATTGATTTATTAGTTATTGTTATCGCCGCTTCGAAACCTGCATATAAGCAAGGCCTACTAGATAGGTATCTTGTTAGAAGTTACCAATGGGAGATTCCCACTATAGTTGTGTTTAATAAGATGGATGAATATAATAATAGTAAAGACAAAGATGAATCTGAATTTGATATTGATTTTGAAAATGATAGATTGGCCTCTCTTAATATAGAAGGTTTTGAAATTTCTGCTATTGATCCAAGTTATGCTCATAAATATTTGAACAAAGGCCTTGCTGAATTAAAAGATTTTATTGTAGGGAAAAGCTCTCTGTTTTTAGGAGCATCGGGAGTAGGAAAGAGTAAATTGATAGAAACACTTACAAATGGAGAGATTAAATTAAAGAGTGGAAGTGTGGGAAAAGTTGGAAAAGGTGTTCATACTACTAGTTGGTCAGAAATAGTTGAATATGGTGATTATAAATTTTTTGATTCTCCAGGTATAAGATCGTTTTCCTTAGAAGATATTTGTAAAGAAGATGTGATTAATTATTTCCCCGATATAAATGAGTTTATTAGTAAATGTGAATTTGTAAATTGTAAACATGATATAAATAGCAAGGGTTGTGCTATTCTTTCCCTTTTGGAGGGTGATAATTATCTTGAAAAAGAAAAAAAGATTATTCTTACAAGATTAAATTCATATCTTCATATTCTTGAGGAGGTTTCACAAACTGCCAGTTGGATAAAGAAAAATAAATTCCAAAAATAAAATTTCATAAACATTTATAATCTATAAAAGCATAAAAAAATATGTCAGGCATTCTTCAACTACTACTTTGAATTTTTTGTTAACGTTAATCAAGCTTTCATAGGAATTGAAAGGTGAATTATAGTTACAATTTGCACATGAATTTTTATTATTGTTAAATCTTTTAAAACATCCTTGAGAAATAAATAATGGCAGAGTGTGTTTGTCTTCTATGCTTACAAAAGGAAAATTTAAATCATTAATATTAGAAATTTTCAGAGTGTCACTTTCTACCCAAAGGTATGAAAATAAGAAATCAGAAGAATTTAAAAGATTAAGACTTTGAAGAGTATTTAAAAAAGCATAGTGATTAGCGATATACAAATAAAAATCAGTAAAAGCTTTTAAATTCGTAATTTGCTTTTTAATTTCTTTGTATAGTAGAAAGTGAGCAGGATTATTTATTCCTAGTGCAAATGTAATTTGATTGTTTGTTTTTGCTTGATCTAAGTGTTCTTTAATGAATTTCACAAGACAGTTAATTTGACTTTGGTTTTGGTCTTGATTACAAAAATTAATAGGATGTAGGGGCAAAAAATAAATTCTATTTTCCCAATTACTAATTTCATTTAAAGAGAGATTTCCTTTTCCAAGTTTATTTAAAGAGATAAAGGGACTATGTTGATTAAGAGGAGTTAGATTTTTTCTTAGAGAAAGAAATTGTAGGAGATTTAGATTTGATTCTGGTTTTTGTGCTTGTAAATTTATCCTTGTTATTTTTGTAAAGTTATGTTCTTTATTTGCGGATATTTCTGTTATGTGTTTATCTAAATCTTCATAAAATTGATTTTTGATTTTCTTAAGAATAGAAATCGGTAATATGAAATCCAAAGAAGTAATATTTTGATTATTATATGTAATTTTATCAAGTTCAATTTCAATATTAAAATCTTTGGATTCTTTTAATAGTCTATTTAGTGCTGTTTCAAAAGAGCTATTAGAGCTATTATTTCTTTGAAGGATTTGCATAGGAGTTTCTAGAGCATATTTAAAATTTTTATTTAAAGTAAAAATTACAAAGATTAAATTATTTTCTTCTAAAATTAAATTAGCTTTAAATTTATTTTTAAAGACTTTAATGCTTTTTTGATCAAATGATTTTACAGAAGGTAAATGTGTGGAGTGAGTGCGATAAATATCATCACCAATTTCCATTTTAAATTCAGCAGGTAAATCGATTTCACAAATATTTATTATTTCATCTTTTTTTGCATAGGTAATTTTTTTATTGTTTACTGATTGTAATTCAAAAGCATTGAAGTGTGTGCAATTATCATGATTAGAACTTATAAGCAATAGTTGATCATTTTTAAAAAGTTCATCATTTAATTTTAATTGAATTTTATTTTTAAATAAATTACTGATTTTTCCTAAAAAAATTCCTCTATGTTTAGGATATTTATTATCAATTAAGTCATCGCCTTTTATGTTGTGAAAATACCCGAGAGTGTTTTTTCTAGCAAAAGTTAGTTTGGTCAAATTTTGTAATTTTTGTAATTGCAGAGAGTGGGCCTCAATTTTTGCTTTAGTAAGATTTTCTCTATTGTCGATGATGAATCGATAAAGTGATACAACATGGTGTACATACTCTTTATCCTTCATTCGTCCTTCAATTTTAAAAACTTTAATACCTGCATCTATTAATTCGAGAATGTTTATACCAAAATTTAAATCGTTACATGAGAAGCAATAAAGTTTTTCTTTATTTTTATTATCTTTTTTATTATCTTTAAAAAAATAATTGCGACATACTTGTGCACATTCTCCTCGATTGCCAGAGCGATTTAGCATTAATCCCGATGCCAAACATAAACCTGAATACGAATAGCATAAAGCGCCATGAATAAAGACTTCTAATTCTATTCTAGGACATTGTTGTTTTAAGTTTGTTATGGCCTCAAGTCCCATCTCTCGAGGAAGTACAACTCTTTTAATTCCATTTTGTTGGGCCCATTCTAGGCCTTGTTCATTATGAATAGTCATTTGAGTGGAAGCATGAATGTTAAATTCGGGAAATGTTTTTTTTATTATTTCTAAAACACCTAAATCTTGTATTATGACTCCATCGACAGAAATCAATTTTAACTCTTCTAATATAGTCAAAAGATCGTTAATCTCATCTTCTTTTACTATGGTATTTAAAGTTACATATATTTTTTTATTTTTTTCTAAAGCATATGTTTTTAATCTTCGAAGATCTTTAAAAGTGAAATTAGATGCGGATTTACGTGCAGAGAACTTTTTAAGACCAAGATAAACACTATCTGCGCCAGCATTGAAAGCAGTAACAGCTGTCACCAAATCTCCTGCTGGTGCTAGCAATTCTATATTAAACGTGCCGGCCGAGTCGACTGAACTTTTTTTATTATTCATTTTAATTCATTATCCTTAAAAAAATTAAATATCTAATAATTTAACAATTTATCTGATAAAGTTTGTTATATATTTTTATTATGATAAAGTTGATGTATCTAGTATCTATACTAATATATTTTACTAATATATTTTTATGCAAATTTTTATTTTTTTATACTCTTTTTTCTATATGATTTTATAATTTTATTTGAAGTCGTAAATTTTTTTTAAAAAAATTATTTTAAATTTTTGTTGTTTTAATAAACTTAGCAAAGGATTTTTATGAAGAAATTTGAAAGGGAAACAATTAATGGTAACAATGCTGCTGCTCATGTGGCCTATGCCTACAGTGATGTGGCGGCCATTTATCCAATTACCCCATCGTCAGAGATGGGCGAATATTCTGATCTTTGGGCCGCTGGAGGTAGAAAAAATATTTTTGGTGAAGTAGTAGATGTTGTAGAAATGCAATCAGAGGCAGGTGCTGCGGGTGCTGTTCATGGTTCACTTTCAGCTGGGGCGTTTACTACCACATTCACAGCTTCTCAAGGGTTAATGCTAATGTTACCTAACATGCATAAGATTGCAGGTGAAATGATCCCTACAGTATTTCATGTTTCAGCTAGAGCTTTAGCGGCCCAATCACTTTCTATTTTTGGGGATCACGGAGATGTAATGTCTGCTAGAAACACCGGCTTTGCCTTGATTGCATCAGCTTCTGTTCAAGAGGTAATGGATTTGGCCATTGTTTCACATTTAGCGACACTTAAATCTAAAATTCCATTCTTGCACTTTTTTGATGGTTTTAGAACTTCTAGTGAGACTCAAAAAATTGAGGTAGTTGACTATGATGATCTCAATAATTTGATTGAACCACAATACATTGAAGAGTTCAGGTCTCGCGCTCTAAATCCAGAAAATCCAAAATTAAAAGTAGGAGCTCAAAATCCAGATGTATATTTTCAAGGAAGAGAGACCACAAATAAACACTACACTGCTACCCCTGCAATTGTTCAAGAGTATATGGACAAAGTTGCTAAATTAGTTGGTCGTCAGTATCACCTATTTGATTATGTAGGCGATGCTCATCCAGAAAAAATTATTATAGCAATGGGAAGTGGTTGTGAAACTATTGAAGAGACCATCAATTATTTACAAACTAAAGGTGAAAAAATTGGTCTTATTAAAGTGAGACTTTATAGACCATTTTGTGGGGAAACATTAAGTAAAGCTATTCCATCATCGGTTAAAAAAATTGCAGTACTTGATAGAACAAAAGAGCCAGGTTGCATAGGCGAGCCATTATACCTAGATGTTTTGGCAGCTTTGAAAGATAGAAAAGATGTTTCGATAATTGGTGGTAGATATGGATTATCTTCTAAAGAATTTACACCATCGATGGTAAAGGCCGTGTATAAATATTTAGATGCTAAATGTGCTCACGGTTTCACCGTAGGTATTGATGATGATGTAACTCACTTATCAATACCAGTTACTGAAGAGATTGATACCACTCCTAAAGGAACTATTTCTTGTAAATTTTGGGGATTAGGCGCTGACGGTACAGTAGGTGCTAACAAAAACTCTATTAAAATTATTGGTGATAATACCGATATGTACGCTCAAGGATATTTTCAATATGATTCAAAAAAATCAGGTGGTATTACTAGAAGTCATTTGCGTTTTGGTAAAGATTTAATTCAATCAACATATCTCGTAAACAATGCGGATTTCATTGCTTGCCATAATCAAGCATTTATTGGTCGCTATGATATTTTAGAGGGAATTAAGGAGGGAGGAACACTTCTTATCAACTCTAATTGGAAAACAGAAGATGTGTTTAATAATCTTACTGAAGATATGCAAAAGATGATCATAAATAAGAAAATTAAACTTTATAATATTGATGCTTTAAAAATTTCTACAGAAGTGGGTCTTGGAGCAAGAATTAATACAGTTATGCAGGCCGCTTTCTTTGCAATTTCAAATGTACTAGATCGTAAAGAAGCAGTAAGTATGATTAAGAAAGCAATTCAAAAATCATACTCTAAAAAAGGACAAGCTATTGTTGATATGAACTGGAAAGCAGTAGATGCTACTGATAATGCTTTAAGAGAGATTCCAATACCAAGTAAACCAACTGGTAAATTTGCTTCAATGAAGAGACTTATTCCAGAAAATGCTGATCATTTCACTCGTACTATTATTGAACCAATAATGAGAGAAAAAGGTGATAACATTAAAGTTTCAGAAATGCCTTATGATGGAATTATTCCAAACAGTACCACTCGTTTAGAAAAAAGAGGAGTTGCTCCTGCTATTCCTCATTGGCATGCTGACAAGTGTATTCAATGTAATCAATGTGCATTTGTATGTCCTCACGCTTCTATTCGTGCAAAATTAATTGAACCAAAAAATTTAATTAATGCTCCTACAACATTTAATGCAGTGGAGGCCAAAGGAAAAGATAAAGATTATAAATATAAGATTCAAGTTTACCCAGAAGATTGTATTGGCTGTGTTGATTGTGTAAATGAGTGTCCTGCTCAAGCTCTTTCCATGAATCCAATTGAAAGTGAGCGTGCTGCTGGAGAGACTAAAAATGCTGAGTATTTCGATTCACTTCCAACTGATATTTTAGGAAGCAATAGAGAAGATACAGTGAAAGGAAGCCAATTTAAACAACCATTACTTGAGTTTTCAGGTGCCTGTGGTGGTTGTGGAGAAACTCCATATGTACGTCTCTTAACTCAACTATTTGGTGATAGAATGATAGTTGCCAATGCAACAGGATGTTCATCAATTTGGGGTGGGACATTTCCATCAATTCCTTATTGTAAAAATAAAGATGGTCATGGTCCTGCATGGGGCAACTCACTGTTTGAAGATAATGCTGAGTATGGATTAGGAATGAGGCTAGCAGTTGATTCAAATCGTAGATTACTAAAAAGTACGGCCACAAAACTAATTGAATCAGGAATTGATAATGAATTAAAGAGTGCACTTACCTGGTCACTAGAACATTGGGATGTTACTGATGAAGAGGCAAAGAAAAATGCTTTTAAAGCAAAAGAATTATTAGCTATGGCCCTTAAAAAATCAAATTCAGCAAATGAAAAACTAATTAAAAAAGCAATTGAATTACAAAATTATTTTGTTGCTAAATCAGTTTGGTCATTAGGAGGAGATGGTTGGGCCTATGATATTGGTTACGGTGGTCTTGATCACACATTAGCAAGTGGAAAAAACATTAACGTATTGGTTTTAGATACAGAAGTTTATTCAAATACTGGCGGACAAGCATCTAAATCATCACCTCTTGGTGCTGTTGCAAAATTTGCAGAAGCAGGAAAAAATACTGTGAAAAAAGATTTAGGCATGATGTTTATGAGCTATGGTTACGTATATGTGGCCTCAGTTGCAATGGGAGCAAATAAAAACCAACTGATTAAGGCGATGAAAGAGGCAGAAGCATATGATGGCCCATCAATAGTTATTGCTTACGCTCCTTGTATTAATCACGGTATTGATATGTCTAAGAGCCAAGAACGTGAAAAGCTAGCAGTTGAATCGGGTTATTGGATATTATATCGTTATAATCCATTACTAAAAGCTGAAGGTAAAAATCCATTAATTTTAGATTCTAAAGAACCAAAATCAGCTGTTATAGAGTTCTTGAATGCAGAAACACGTTATACATCTCTTGAGAGAAGTTTTCCTGAGCGTTCAACTTCATTTAAAGAGCGCTTTAGTGTTTATGTAAAAGAAAGATATGAACAATATAAGAGATTAGCTGAATCTAAATAGAAATTATTCTTCTTCCTCCTTCAAATTAAAATAAATATCAACTAAATATCACTTAAATTATAAAAAATAATAATTATTATATTTTCATCTGGTATAATTTTTAAATAGAAATTTATGCTGTGATAACCTAAAATAAAAGTAGGTATAGTATTTATTTATCGCAAGTACTAATAGTTATTTAC
Organism: Oligoflexia bacterium; assembly: GCA_015232015.1. Lineage (GTDB taxonomy): Bacteria > Bdellovibrionota > Bacteriovoracia > Bacteriovoracales > Bacteriovoracaceae > JADFZW01. The sequence continues at coordinate 7,873 of JADGAM010000115.1, forward strand.
AATTATTTTAAATTTGAGAACACATATGACTGAAGAAGATATTTATAGAAATTTTTGTTCCGATTGTGATGAATTATTAGATGAAGCAGAGGAGTCACTACTTAATATTTTGAAAATTAGTGAGGAGAAAAAAGAGCTTGTTGTAAAAAAGGAGCATTATACTCCAATACTACGGAGTCTTCATAGTATTAAAGGCACTTCAGGAATGATGGGATATCAAACACTAAATAAACATACACATCATTTGGAAGATTTGCTTTTAGTTGTTAGCAAAACTGGTATGAATAGAAGTCAATGTGATTATTTCATTAAAGAGATAGATTTAATACGAGCATACTTAAAAAATAATAACGTAGCTTTTTCGATTAAATACTCTGTTAATGATTTTCTAGAGCTAGGGATAAATAATTTTAATGATAATGAAAATGTTATTATTAATGAAGGTAATATAAATAAGAATCAAGTTGCAGATTTTGAGAGGGAAGATTTAGATAAAGAAAAAATTGAAAATGATAAAAATATTTTAAATGTAAATAATGCAAATGAAGAAAGTAGTACAAAAGTAATAAACCAATATAAAAAAGATAAAGTTCATAATTATTTTAAACGATTGCCAGAGGAACATATTGATACAGTTAAAAATATTTTAAATGAAACAATTGAAGGGATTGAGATTAAGCAAAACTTAAATTTGGCCGCCAACTACTATAATACTTTAACTTATGTTGTATCATTTGAAAATTTAAAGAAGAGCGTGAAAGGTGCATTTATTTTAGATTTTTCTGACAACACCCTACCTCCAATTATTGCAAACACAATTGCAAAGAATATGGGATTAGATTGTGAATTTAAGGAGAACCAAGATCTTATTAAAGATGTTTTGATTGAATTTTTTTATACAATCATTGGTAAAACTATTTCAGAGTGGTCAACATTGGGTCTGCATATGGAACTTAGTCCATTGATTTCAAATGAAGATTTTCCAGATGAGAAATTGCCATTTAAAAGTGACAAAGTAAGATACCTATATGAAATATTATTTCATTTAAGTAGCGGGCATTTGCGATTTAAGATATTTTTCTCCGAAAAATTAAAAGAATCTAAAAAAGAACATAATAAAATATTAATTGTTGATGATTCAAGAACAGTAAGGGCGGCGTTGATAAATGGACTGAAAAAAGAAAATTTTATAATTGAAGAAGCATCAAATGGTCTAGAAGCAATAGAAAAGTATAAAACCTTTGCTCCCAATTTAGTAATTATTGATCTCATTATGCCTAAATTAAATGGAATGGATGCAATCGTAAAGATAAGAGAAATTGATCATAAAGCAAAATTTATAATTTTAAGCTCCATAACAAAAAGAGAAGAAGAAGAAAAGGTCAAATCATTAGGAGTTTTATGTTATATTACAAAACCACTTCATATGAGTTATATTTTAGAGTCAATAAATAAAATAAATATGGATCAGGTTGCAATTGCAAATAGTTTAGAAAAAGAGGAGGTAGCAGCTGGTATAGATTTTTCAAATGGAATGATTTCTTCTGAAGATAAGATTATGGTGGTTGATGACTCAAAGACGATAAGGCTGTATGTTTCTAAAAATTTAAAAAAGGAAGGAATGCTTGTTATTGAGGCCAATAATGGGAAAGAGGCAATTGAAAAATTTATAGAGCATAGACCAAATATTGTGATTATGGATCTTACTATGCCTGTTATGAGTGGATTTGAGGCCATGAGAGAGATTCGAAAGATGGATAATAATGTGAAATTTATTGTCTTAACGTCCAGGCATCAAAATGAAGGAGATGCTACCTCATTACAAGCAGTAGATATCTCTTCATATATTTTAAAGCCATTTGATATAGGTCAAATAATTGAAGATGTGAAGGGTATTTCTAATTTAACTAAAGATCAAAATAAATTTAGTAATAAAAAAATATTAGTTGTTAATAAATCAAAAACATTACGTCATGTTATGGTTCAGATTTTAATTCATGAAGGCTTTGAAATTGAGATAGCAGGCACAGGTAGTGAGGCAGTTGAAAAATTTAAATCATTTCTACCTATGCTTACAATTATTGATCTAAATTTACCATATTTAAGTGGCTTCGATGCTATAGCACAAATTCGTGAGTTAAATCCAGAGGCAAAATTTGTAGTTTTAAGTTCACGTTCTACAAATAACGATATTAATAAATTATTGTCAGTTGTAAAAAATGCTTTAAGCTAACAATTTAATCTAAATCTAAATACAAAAGTAGAAATAGAAGTAGGAGTAGAAGTTTGAAAATGTTTTTTTAACAGCTTCTAGGCGATTTTATTTAATTCACTTTTTAATTTGTTAATCTCTTCTTCAATTTTTTTCTTTTTATTCTCTTTTTCTTCTCTCTTATTTTTTTCAAATTGTTGCTTTTCTTTATAAATTTTCTTTTGTAAGTCTAAACATTGCTCATTAATGTTTTTAATTTCTTGATTGATTTGATTTAATTCAATTTCACTATGATTGGCCTTTTTTATATTATCTTTTAGTAATTTAATTTCATTTAAAATAGAAGAAGCTTCTTCAAATTCATGAATTTTAGCTTTTAAAAATGTATTTTTTTGTACGGCCTTACTGATGGCCACATTTAATTCTTCTATTTCTTTTAGATATAATTGATATTTATCTGTAGTTATTACGTCAGGATTCTTTCTTTTATACTCGATCTCTTTGATTTTTAATTTTTCAATTATTGATTGTTTATCATTGATAATAAATTCAAGTTTATTTTTAAGTCCATTTAGTTTGGCCATTTTATGTTCTTGTTCGTGTAACTCATTTTTTAATACAACATGCAGTGGTAATTGTGATTGTTGTTGGTGATTTTTTTTCTCCGTATTAAAATAATTACCAATCTCTAAATCAGTGGCAGAATTCATAGAGGTTTCGTCTTTAAGGTTCGTTTTTTTTATTTTTACATCACTTTTAGTTTTTTCTAATGAAAATTTAAATTCTGCTGATTCATGAGTTTTTTGTAATTCTTGCATTTCTTGCTTCTCTTTTGTTGCTAGCGATTCTTGTAAATCTTGAAGCTTAATTTGCTCGATATTGTTTTGATCGTTATCATTTTTATGATCATTATCAATTGTATCTTCTTTATTTTCAATTTGATTAATTAAAATACAAGTAGGAGAAGAAGGTATGGAAGGAGAAGAAGATGATGATGAAATATCATGGTTTTTTGAAATAATAGAAATATTAGGAACTATAGCAAAAGGTTCGGTAGCATCTGAAGTATTATTAATGTTATTTTGTCTATAAAATAAATAAGTGGTTTTTCCTATATTAATGAAATCATTTTTTATTAATAACAGTTTATTCATTGGTGTTATTTTTTTACCATTTATTTTTGTTCCATTTGAAGAATCTAAATCGATTAAAAAATATTGTCCATCTTCAATATGAATTCTCATATGTCTACTGCTAACATCTGCATCTTTTAAAACAATATTACATTTTGAACTTCGACCAAAAGTTATTCCATCTTTTAATTCAATTTCCTGTTTTGTTTTTTGATCTACGAGTACACATTTATTGATAGGTTTAGTATTTTTTTGATCAGACATAATAAATCTCCTGAATATCGACGCAATTATTTTTTGACAGGCCCTTACATTCCATCAGGTAAATTATTTTTATATTCCAAAATATCAAATTAAACTTTAATGAATATTTAAATAAATTCATTTCATCTACTTTTAAAAAATTATATTAATTATTTTCAAGGATGCGGATTTTGATTAATAACAGTAATAGGCCCAAAATGGGAATTTATATTTTGTTTTATTCCTTTTGGTTGAGCAATTACATCACTTATAATAATTATAATGGTAAAAAAAATTAAATGAGAAAAAAATATATAATTTAATAAATTTTTTAACATGAAGTAGAATCTCCTCTAAAAATGCAGATTATTTTTAATAATATTTAAAACTTTATCAACATCTGACCAATGTAAAAAGTGAGATCTATCAATAAAAAAATATGACTTATAATTTTTATTATTGTTTTTTAATATAGTATCATAATTTTTTGTCATTAATCGAACATCTATAATATCTTTAAAAACTTGATGTTTTTTAGAAGGTATATCAAACATACTTACAATTTTAATATGATTTGCTAGTTTATCGGGAACTTGATTCCAACTTTTTACATCCCAATAATATACAAGTTTTAAAAAGAAAAAATCTTCAATTTTATGAACGATATAATCTTTGAAAACATTGTATTTATTATCTTTTGGAAATGTATCAAGAAATTTTATCATTCCCTCTAAGATTTGATTTGTAAATTTATCATTTTTATCAGCAAACATGTCATTGTGATATGTAAGTCTATAAAACTCGTTTGCGGAAAAGTCTTTTAAATCTTTAGTATGTTTTGTAGGATCTATCAAAAAAACCCGATTAACCTCTTTAGAAAATAATTTGGCAAATGTCATAGCAAAAAAACCACCTATTGAATGACCAATTAGTATGTAAGGAGCTTTAATATTATTTTTTTTTAGATGTTGATAGACTCTTTTGCAATGAGCTTTGATTAATAATTCTTTATTAGGAGGGTACTTTACTTTTGTATTCTTATATTTCTCAAAGCCAAAACTCGCGACATATTCATATGGAGTGTACATGAAAACTTGTGAAATAGATTTTAGTGTACTAATAAAATTGGTTTTTGTAGGATGTTCTTTAGAGTGTAATGTTTTTGCATTAATATAACTATGATCCCAACTATGATAGTGACTGCCGGCCCCCGGAAATAAAATAAAAGTAAATCCGTTGTATTTTCCTACTATTTTGCATTCCATTTCTTATCCTAAATACTGACATGAATATAAATATATAGATATGTAGAGAATAGATATAATTTATTTTATTATACTTGAGGGGATTTTATCTTCAAGCTATTTTGGGCAAAAGATTAGTTCAAACAACTAAAATTAATAAAGAAATAATAAAAATATAAAATGTTTTTGAGGCATTACTTTATCCTAAATATATTTTGTTTTATGTGTTTTGTTTTATTGGTTGTGTATTTATTCGTTTTTACTTAATATTAACATCGATATAATACTTGCGATAAATATCTTTATTTAATTTTTAATTATCTTACGGAGAAAAAAATGTCTAACAATAAAACTAATAATAAAAAAAGTAATCATACCGATAAAATAAAATTTATAGTAGAACAAATTAAAGAGAAGGAAAATGCAAGAAAACAATATGGTGTTAGTGGAGTTGCATTTTCTAAAAACTCTGTACCTCACATAGTTCCTAATCCAAAA
>JADGAM010000116.1:0-5791 GCA_015232015.1 Oligoflexia bacterium
TTTCTTTCGAAGATTCGCTCTTATATTCGCGAGATATTAACTCAAGAAATGAATTTAAGATTAACTGGTAAAAATTATTTTTCCTACTCATCTCGTTGTATCCCTTTTAGTGTGGTGGTGTTTGAGGATAATGAGAGATTAGGTTTTTTTGAAGGACCACATTACCTAATTGGGATAAATAAATCACTAATCTATAATGCTAAAACTACAGTATTAAAAAATGTTTTGAGACATGAATTAGCACATTTCATAGTTTATTTAAAATATATAAAAAGCGACATTGTATCCATCATATCTGAATCTGATCATTGGAATGATTATAGCAAAAATATTCGTGATCATGGTGAAGAATTTAAAGATGTTTGCCGAAGTTATAACTGGGATATGAAAGAGATAATGAGTGCTACTGCAAACATTAATCTTCAAAATGAAAATTTAGAAGGTGATCTTGAGAGTGAAAAAATAATAGCAAAGGTAAAAAAATTATTGGCCCTAACCCAAAGTAGTAATCAGCATGAGGCCGAGCTGGCCACACTTAAAGCAAATCAACTACTAATAAAATATAATTTAAAAGATGCTTTAGATCATTTTGATGATAATATGAATTCTTTGAAAAATGAAATTGAAAATTATGCTTATGTAAAAAGGGTTCTAAGTGCTAAGAGAACCTCTGCTAAAATGCGGGCCATATTAGCTATTCTTAGAAATTTTTTGGTATATCCGATTTTAAATTATGGGGATGGTGTTGTTGATTTAGAGGTAACTGGGTCACGAACTAATGTTTTGTTAGCTGATTATGTTGCGAGTTTTTTAGATCGAGAATTGGATTATCTTTGGGAGCAAGTACAGAAGGAAAATCATCAGATGAGGGGAATTCGTCATAAGAACTCTTTTATGTTCGGAATTTCCGAAGGGTATAATGCAAAAATGTTAAAAGCTAATGAGCAATATGATAAAAAGGATCAAAGAGCTTTGATACTTTTAAAAGAAGATCTTACAAAGAAAATTAAAATGTCTTATGGACGATTAGGATCGGTAAAATCTTCTAGCACTATAGCGCATGATTCACGGGAATTAGGAAGAAAGGCAGGTAATAATTTAAATATTCATTCTGGCATTGGAGATAACAATAATAGTGCATCTTCAAAAACAGTTTTTCTTTTAGAATAGTAAAAAATAGAATAAAATATAAGATAAAAAATTTTTAAAATAAAAAAAAAGAGGAGTGAATTTTGAATAGTAATAATAACAACAACGAAAACAAATATAGTGAAGAATGTTATTTTGAAAATCTAAATTCGTTCATTGATGCAAATAAAAATTCTTGTTTTAAGCTTTTCGATAAAACGCATACTGGTATTTGGATAATTGATAAAGATAATAATACTTTTTTTATTAATGAATCTTTATCTAAAATGCTTGAGGCCACTCCTTCGGAAATGCAGGGAAGTAACATTCTTGAATGGATAGATAAAGAAAATCATGCAAATTTTGATACTCTAGTGCAAAAGCGCAAAGAAGGAATGAAGGAACATCATTATTTTGAATTTATAACTAAAAATAAACATAAACTTTCAGTTCGCATGGCAACCACTCCCTTAATTGATTTCAATAAAAATTATATTGGGGCCATGGCCATAATTCTTGATGTGGAAGAATTGAAACAGATGCTACAAGATGAAAAAGATCAAAAAGGTATAGTGGCCTCAGTGGCCGCCATAAATGGAATGATACTTTTTGAATTTAAGGTTGCAAATGACAAGATTATTTTTAAAGATGGAATTAAAAATTTTTTAGGTTATGAAAAAAAAATGGAAGAATTTCCAGAAACCATTGAAGAGATAAAAAAGATAATACATCCAGATGATCTTCCTCTTTGTGAACAGATGTTTTTACAAGCACTGAAAGAAAAAAAAATATTTGAACATGAATTTCGAATAAGACATTTATCGATTCGTTATATTAATGTACGAATAGTGGCGCATTTTCATAAGTATGGTAATACCTTTTATATGGGAGGAATTTTTCAAGATCAAACTGACAAATATGAGTGGTTGGAAAAGATGGAAGAAAGTGGAGAGTCCGCGATAAATAGCTCTTTAGTTATTCAAAAAATAAAAGAGATAGAATTTAAAAATCAACGATTACTAAAATTATTGGCCGAAAAAAATGCAAATATAAAGCAAAAAGATGAATATACCTATTCCTTGAAATCTTTTATTGAAAAAGTTGAGCAAGGAAGAGATGATGCCAAAAAACGTATTTTTTCTTATCTTGAAGGAGAATTGCTACCATTAATTAAAAAAGTAGGAGAGTTATCAACAAATCTTGCTAATGAAGAGTTAACTAAGGTTTATGAGTTATTGCTAGAAAAAGCAGAATGGCCATTAACTATAGATTTTTCAACTTTTTATACTGATAGTGAAAGTGTGGCCTCATTATTAGTAGATTTAGGGACAGAAGTAGAGAGTGATTCAGAAGGAAATCATCCAATTTTTTCAGGCATTCAACGAAAGATTTTACAATTTGTGAAGAAAGGAATGAAGGCCAAAGAGATTGCTGCTAATTTGCATATCTCTGAACACACGGTTTACACTCATCTTCGTCGAATTAGAAAGAAATTAAAATTACAAAACAAATCTATTACATTGCGTAGATATTTAAAGAAACAATCAAGTCCTGCTGATGGTAGTGAAGGTGAAGTTAAAAATAGGGAGAGAAAAGTAAAGAAGAAAAATCCTAGCGAGAGCTAGGAGGAGAAGCTGGAAGTGAAGAGGCAGACGCCGAGGCAGAGGCAGTGGAGGAAGCAGATTCTAAAGTTTTTAAATTATTTTTATATGCTGCTAGTTTCTGTTGTAAGTAAGTCAGACCACTTTTACTGTCAGCTGCCGACATCAAAGCAATCTCTCTTTCTTCACCGTTAACACCCAGGTCAGTAACAATACCCTTCATTTCTCTTGCAAGCCCCATCCTTAAGTTTGGCGTTTCAGCTTTTTTCAGTCTCTCTTCAATATCATCAAAATAAGTTTTTGCCACTTTGGCGACAAAAGAAGCTGATTTTGTGTTTAAAAATTTTTTAAAAGTTCCTGATGATTCATTATCCAGTTCGTTCGCCACTTCGCGGGCCTTATTTATAAATGATACAAGGTTACTTCCAGTCAAAGTATCGACAAGAGTATCAGTTCCTGTTGGAGCAGCGTACATTCTGGCCTTTGCCAAAGTAGCAAGTTTTTGTTTACTCCAATTGTTTGTGCTAGAAAAAGATGCTTGAAGTTTAGAATCTTCCAAAATGGATCTTATGGTGGTAGTACTTATGTTGGGATCCTCTAAAAGTGATTCAACGATCTCAGTATAGGCAGCTTTTTTTGTTGATGTGTATGGTAACTTCTTAGCGAAGTCGGTAACGATTGTATGGATACTTTTTTCACCTTTTAATTGTTCGTTAAGCTTCTCTATTCCTTGCATACCTTGCCAATATTTTACGAGAGTTTTTGCTAGATTGGGATCAGGTACTTTTGATATATCTGAAAAAAGCCCTAGAATTGATTTTTCATGAGTAGATGGATTTTTAACTCTAGCTAATATTTTATATTTATCGAGGCTTAATAGTTCTTGCAAAAATTCAGGTTTTCCAGCTTTTGCTTTTTCAATTGCAAGATCTAGAAGAGAACATTGTTTTTTTGGTGAAAGACGATCGCCGCAATTGAAAAAGGAACCCAAAACCTTATTATAAAAAAATGGACCATCACTTTTAGCATCGCCAGGAATTAGCTTTCTAAGTGCTGTCGCAAATGCTTGTGTATTATCGTTTTTTATTAACGACTTTAAATCATTTACATTGTTAGAAAGAGCTTTACAGTTGATTTGTACAAATCCTCGTCTGTAAAGTAGTTGTTTTAGCAATGTAGAGTTTACATTTATGAATGATTTTTCGGGATTTTTAATGTCTTCAGCGAAGGAGAAGTATTCATTATTATCCCCTTCAGTTGCCGCCATTTCAAAATCATTTCCTAACTCTTTTCTAATAGCGTTTAAAAATGCTGGGCCAGCTATGCTGTGTTTTAAAGAATCCTCCATTCTTGTTAGGGTTATGGCCACCTTGCTAAAATCATGTTCTTTGGTGTGATCTAGTGCAATTTTTTTTACTGTACCAAAAAGACTCTCAAAAGCATTTCCTAATATGATTGACATATCTGTACCTCTAATATCACTGAATGTATTGTTTCTGCCACAAGGTTTACTTGTAAGAAGGTTTTCAAATTCTTTTTGAATAGCGATATCTATGTAGGTACTATTTTCCTCCAGTTTTCTGATATTCTTGAACTTTTGAAATAGGTCATCAACCATTTTAGATATAATTTTATTGCTTTCTTGAGTTATGGGATCATCATCTTCATCTTGATTACCTCCTAGAATCTCATTTTCTAACCCCGATATAGAGAGATGTACACCATCTACACAGCGAGAGGTACTTCCCGCTAGGACTGCAATCATTTTAGAATAGTATTTTTTCTGTAATTCTTTATCCTTGTTTTTGTCTATTTGTTCCATCAAGAATGAGATTCTCTTGAGATAGGAAATTCTGTCTTCTCCGAATCCATTAATTTTTGTAAAAATTGTATCCAAGTCATTGTTAAACCCTTTAGCTACATTAATATCTAGATCAGAGGACATTTTGCTCTTTAATTTATCTTTAAGTAGAGTTTCTGGATTGCTTCTTGGAAGCTTAACCTCATCTATTTCTTTGAAGCGTTTACTATTCATCCAAGGGTTGAAGGCGGTTAAACCAAACGGGGAAACAATTGAAGAGGCCCCGCTAGTTAATAACGTATCTTCGACCTTCATTAGCCTTTTATATATATCACGCCTTTCAACTGCTCTCTGAGGAGCTTGTCTGGCCTTACGGTCATCCTCCGCTTTCCTTAATACATCTAACTTTGCTAATGCCTTTTTTTTGTAAGAAGCAGGCATTAATTCTTCAGCAACGGTAACTCCATTTCCAGAACAATCCATTTGATGTAAGTGCTTTTCCATTGCATCGATTACCACGTTGGCGCCAGCAAAAGCACAGTTAAAGGTATAGAAAAATAAAGCAAAAGTGAATGCAGAAAAATATTTTTTGGTTATTTTTGGAAGATAAATCATGCATATCCTTTTGTTTAGTTATAATTTGTTTAGTTATAATTTGTTTAGTTATAATGCTTTTTAAACACTCATTGTATTAATCGGTTTAGTTTCTGTTTCTGTTAAACTAAACATAATTTATCTTTAGCTAAATTTTAGTGAGCGTTTCCAATTTAAAATTCATCTATCTTTTTTTCAATAAGTTCTATGATACCTTCTACAGGCTTACGAAAATTTCCACGACTATATCTATCTTTAAATGATTCCATCATTTCTTTTAAAGATTCTTTGGTATGAGTTTTAAGATATATTTGATTAACAAAATCTTCAGAAATAATGAATACACATGATAGCTGAGTAATTCTTAAAGCAGAAAGCCCTCTTGGAAATCCAGTCCCTTCTGGATCTTCGTGATGTGAAAGAACAATGTCGCCAACGTCAGGAATAAAATTTTTAATCTCTCTAATCATGCTATTGGCCTCATTAGGGTGATTTAAAACTAATTTTTTATCTTCCGTGGGTAATAATAAATATGAGTCATCTGTTAAGTCTGAAATTTGCGCTAATTCTTCTCTATCTAAAGCGATATCATGAAGCATGGCCGACATTCCTAATTTTTGAAGAGTCGAAGTGCTATTCCAACTCATCTGTTCAATTATCTGTCCTG
>JADGAM010000116.1:5841-13106 GCA_015232015.1 Oligoflexia bacterium
GATAGATAATCCTCTTTTTTCATCATCTTCTTTAGCATGCCAAGAAGGTTTTTGTTGCTGTTAACGATATTAATTACAGAGTTAGTTGCTTGAGTCATCTGATTAACAACGATACTATCAAGTCCAAGGGAAGTAGCACGTTTTTGAGCATGAGATACAACTTCATTTTGTAAAACCATCTTATCTTCAAGTGAAACATTTTGATTTTCAAATGATGCCTGTAACGTCTTGTTATAGGCGGTCATGAAGGATTCTTTTTTATTATTTTGAATGTAAAGCTGCTTTACACCTCTATTCTCATATTTTTTAATGGCCTGAATGTCATATAGTTCATTTTCATTGATAATTTTTATAAATTTAGTATCCGTTAATTTAATATAGACGTCACAAGGAACAAAATTTATAACTGAGGTAAAATGAGATATTTCTAATGGACAATAATCCGAAAATTGTTGTTCTTCGTTATTGTTATTGTTTAAGATTTTCATCTAATTACCTCATTTATAAAAAATAAGATTATTACAAAATAGATATACAGATATAATGATTTTAAGATGATTTACAAATAGTGACAACCTCATCGTAACTTAACTAGAATTAATTAGTAATAGGTAATAGTTGATAGTTTTTATATCAATAAAAAGGAAAGAATAAATTATGTTAAAAGGACAAATAAGATATCAATTAATTTGTGATGAACAAGAACTTACGCCATCAAAAAAAAACATAATAATATTTGTTCATGGTCAGAGTGAATATCTTGAGAAATATCAGTTTATTGTTAATAAACTTAATACTCTTAATAGTGATTTTTTCTTCTTTGATTTAAGAGGACATGGAAAATCTGCCGATAGACTAACTAGGCCTAATAGAACTCACATAGAAAGCTTTGATCAATATGTGTATGATCTGGATAATATTGTGAAGATGTTAAAAGAAAAAAAATATAAAAATATCTTCATTATATCTCACAGTGCTGGAGGATTAGTTTCTGCTCTTTACTTAGAAAAAAACCCATTGGCCATAAGGGCGGCAGTATTATCATCTCCTATGATAGAAATAAATACAAAACCATACCCTAAAATTATGGCACAGGCCATGGCGCAAACAGCATGTATTGTTGGTCTGGGAAAACATGTAATTGATAATACTGGTGGTTTTCCCGCAGAGAAATTAACTCACGATATAGATTTTTGGAATAGCAATCAGATTGGTTATGAATTATTTTTTGGAGGAAGACCAACATATGGTTGGGTGAGAGCAGGTTTTATTGGTATTGATAGCGCACTAAAAAATATAAAAAAAATTAAAATACCTTTATTAGTATTTGGAGCAGGATTGGACCAAGTTGTTCATACAAGTGGCACCGAAGATTTTGTTGAAAAATTAAGAGCAGAAAATGGCAATGATTCTGTTAATTATATTAGATATGAGGGAAAAAAGCATGAACTTCTAATGGAAACCAATCGCATAGAAGTATTAAAAGAGATTGAGAAATTCTTTTTGAAATTTATTTAAGTATATAAGTTCCCATTCCTAATTTTCATAATAAATAAAAAATATTTTTTTATGAAAACAGTTTTTTAACTGATGATTTTATTCTCATAATTTTAGGTTAAGTAATATCTAAGTTTGTCGATATAGTATTATGGTTATCTAATTATCATTTAATTTTTTTAATAATAGGTTAAATTTATTATGAAGATAAAGTTTAGAGTGAATTCTTTGATTTCTTCTATCTTAACTTCAATAATTAAATCAAATAAAAATTCATTTGCTAAGATAATTGTGGTGAGTGACTTAGATGATACATTAAGAATGACAAATGTTAAAAACACAGGTCATGCGATAGTAAATCACATAATTGGAATAAGGCCGTTTCATAGACTTATAGATATATACCATCAGATTAAAAATTATTATCAGCAAATGGGCGAAGAAGTAATATTTTATTATTTAAGTTCTTCTCCTCGTATAGTTGATATAAAAGAATGGTTAAATCATCATGGGGCCCCTGAAGGAATAATAAGACAAAGAAATTTTCTTGAATTTTTTGAACATGGAGGAAAGTACAAAATTAAACAATTAAAAAAATTCTTAAAAAATCATATAGAACAACATAAAGTAAGATGCTTTACTGAAAATTTTGCAGAAAGCGATGAATTTAAAGAATTACTTAAAAAAAATAATTTATCTGATACAGATATTCTTAGTTGGAAGAAGAAAGATGGATCAGATAAAATAAAAATTCTTTTTTTTGGTGATAATGGACAACATGATCCTCTAGTTTATAGTAGTATGTTTGTTGATCCTGAACTAGATTTTAAAGGTAATAATATTGAAGCACATATTTTTATTAGAAAAGTAGATAATAGGGTAAAAGATATTCCAGGAGTAAGTTATTTTAATAATGAAAGAGAACTATTAGATGATCCAATAATTTCTGCGATTATAGAAAACAACAATAATAAGAAATGTGGATAAAGATATTTCTTATTATTTTATCAATCATGTAAATTAGAAAGATATTTTCTCTTTAATTCTGAAGCATTCATTTGAGTAGTAAGATCACAACTTATATTTTGAAAAAAGGTTACAGCTGAATGATATTGTAGATATTGATTATCGTCATTATTGGCAGGTAGATTTACATAACGTTCAATCATGCTATTATCAGCAATTAATAATTGATTAATAACATTCTCCATTGTGGAGTATGAATTTATATCACTTTCATTACTTACACTTTCAGATAATAACGAATTTATTAACTCTTTCTTTATGTTTAATGGTAATTGTGTTTGCTGACGATCAAAAGATTTTAGGTTAAGTCCATCTGCTTTTTTTTGCGCTAATAAATAATAGTCGCCATCTTTTTTAAAAACTAAAACTGAAGGAAATACTGAAGACATTGCTTTTAAAACACTAATTACAGTTATGCAATCAAGTCCATAACCATGAAACCAATTGAGTAACATACCATCTTCATTTAAACGATTAAATGCCAATTTGAAAAATTCTTGTGTAAAAAGAGAGCTAACTCCATCAAGCCATGGATTAGAGGGTTCACTTAAAATTAAATCATAATTTTCTTTTGAATGTTTTAAATATTCTCGTCCATCACGATTGATAATTTGGGTTTTTGGATTATCCCAAACATCTTTATTTAAATGATTAAAATATTTCTTAGAAAAATTTATCATTGATGGAGAAAGTTCAACCAAAGTACTTTTTGTTAGTAATGGATAATCAAGCGTTTTTTGAAAAGAAATTCCTGTTCCTAAACCAATAATTAATATGTTTTTAGCATCTGGTTTAAATAACATTGGAAGCATTCCAACTAATTTACAAGTGTGTTCATCTCCTGTGCTATTGCCATCTACTTTACCATTTATTTTAAAAAGACGAGTATTTTTATCTTCAATATACTCGTGAATACTAATGGTCGCATATGGATCATCTTTTTTATCAAGAATAAAATTTATTGGCCAATTACCATAATTGCTGACATTGAGCAAACCATCTTCTTTTAATTGTTTCTCATCTTTTACAGTTCTTCTATTATAAAAAAGTCCGGCCGTTAATATGTACCAATTGAATGATTCAAAGATTGCCAGTATTGGAAGAGTGATTATTAAAATAGCAATAGTTATTGTAAAAGGATGGGATGTTAGTTTTTTGTGCTCACTTTGTACAATTTGATCGCTTTGATCATCTCGAACAAGTTGATTAATTTTTTCATTTTTAGGATTATAGTGAATCCATGCCAGCATGATGGAGGTTGCTATTAATAAATAAAAAATAGTTTTTGTAATAAATTCAATTCCACTTAAAGGCATGATTATAAAAGATGCTAAAATTGCTCCAGCAACCAATCCAAAAATATTTAATGAATAACCTTTGGCCAATGTAGAATGAGCGCGTGGATGATCCCAGGTGAATACGGAAATTGTTAATGGAAAAAGCATTCCTATGAGTGTAGATGCAGGAAGAAGTACCAGTAACATTGTTGCCAAACTAAGTAACATGTAAGTGGAGTGATCAACTTTCCATATTTGATGCCAATAAAAAACCCAATAGGGACATTTAGTGAATAAGTTAGTTCCTATCCAAAAACATATTCCAGCAAGTGCTGGTAAAAAAATTAAAAATTTCTTATTGAAAGAGATATTAGAACTAAATCTTTGTAAAATAAAACTTGCAAGTACTATTCCAGAAAGAATTGTTGCTGTAACTAATGCGAATACATATACAGATGGGCCAAAAACCATGGCGGTAAGGCGATTCCATAAAATTTGTACCATTAAAGATACCATTCCTGAAACAAGTAAAAGCCAAAGATAACTTAATGATGATTTTTTATTTAGTTTATAATTGCTAATAGCATTTTTTTCATTTTCTTTATCTTGTTTTTTTGTACTGGTAAATATCGCCTTAAATCCAACTTTCCATTCTTTTAATGAAGGAAATTTCTCGCCAGTAAAGAATATAATAGCGATTGCTACTAATGCAAAGTTAAGCCAAACAGCAGTCATGATAGTTCGGTGGTGTCCTAAAGTAGGCATTAAGAAAAATCCAGCAAGTAAAATCCCTGTAAGGCCTCCAAGTGCATTTACCCCATAGAGTGTAGGTAGTTTTATTGGAAGTTGATTGTTTGATTGTTGATAAAGATATTTTGCTAACAATGGTAAAGTAGTGCCCATTAAAAATGTTGGGAAAATAATTATAATACTGCAAAAAATAAATTGAATAATACTAAGTTCCGTTATGTTTAAATTTAACATTGATAGTGGCCATGAATAAATATTTTCAATTAAATCACACCACTCTCTAAAAAAGATTCCATAGAGACCTACGAATAATTCTGCTATTACATACCACCAAAATGGACTGACAGGATTTTTTTGTAATCGATCAGCAAATAATGAACCAAGGGCGATGCCAACTAAGTAGGCACAAAGAATAGTAGTAATTGCATATATAGTATAACCCATCATTAATTGAATTCTATTGGGCCACGCTATTTCATAAATTAAGGCAGAGATACCACTCAAGTAAAAACAAAAATATACAATAAAATTTTTTTGATCCATTTTAAAATTCAAATTTAATTTTTTAAACATTCTTTACCTCATTAGTAAGTTGTTTTGAAAATAGATAGGATATATATAATTATAAATAAAATGAAAGAGATAGGTAACATTCTTTAGTGAAAATTTAGAGATAATATTATTAATAAAAATAAGTAAAAATATATTAAATAGGACTAAAAAGATCAGGAAAAAAAACTAAGGAGAATTTTAATTTTTAAAAAATTAATAAATTATCTGAAAAAACTGCCATCTATTTACTTATTAGATACCCACGATTGCAATGACTTAATTTTTTCGAAAGAAGACAAATCGATAGACATAGAAATAGGGGGCATATCTCTTCACGCTTCTTTTTCTTCTTTAAGTTATACTCAAGTTTTTTTTAAAATAGATATTGTCAAAGTTGTTTTAAGAAACAATAATTAACTCTTAGATTTAATTGGTACGAATTCATGTAAGGGGAGGGGAAAATTAAAGAGGCCACAAGGTTAACCGTAGAATTAAAAGAGTTAATCGATAGACATTTAATCGCTCATAGAAACATTACTGTTCACTCTCTAAGTAAAAGATGTGGTGTTGCTTCGTCTACCATTAGAAGGATCATCAATTTGGAAAACAAAGGTGATCCTGCTTCATTAACGGTTTTAGCTATATGTGTGATTATTTGTAAAAAAAATCAGTTGAGTGAATTGATAGAAAATTTTCCAGAAAATTCGGAAATAAAAAAAGCTCTACTTGGGTTGAATCATCTAACCCGTCCCTTTAATGGTGACCTTACTGAAACAGATAAAGAGAAAAAAAATTGGAACCTTGATGAGCTTTTGTCCGATAGATCCTATTTTTTCGTTTACACTTTAGCTGCTAATCGCTCTGGCGTTACCTTGGCAACAATTATTGCTCTTTTTGGGATAACTGCAGAGGAAGTTGTGAAAGATTTGCTAGAACGGGAAGTACTACTCTTAAGAGAAGGAAGGCTTTATTCCAGTAGGATTAAAGTTCGTCTTTCGGCAGATACGATTTTAAAACATATTCCTGAATTATTACGTTTTTGTAAATATGGAAGCAAATATACAGAGTCTAAAATTACTGTGAACTTTACGGAATCAGTTAATGCCGAATCTTATAAAAAAATTGCTATAATTATGGCAGAAGCTTACGAGCGTGTTCGAAAAATAGCTGATGACGAGAGTAGTAATGGGGAAATACCTTTGTTTTTAACTTGCATTCTTGATACAATTGAGGCACACCCAATAGACAACAATTAGTTTTTATTAGGAAAAATTTTAGAGTGTTCATATGTCAAAAATTTTTATTCACTTGATCTCCCTGCTTTCAATGTTGCTTGTGTTTGCATTTGATGTTTCAGCGTCCGCTTGTTTCGAGCAACATCTTCATAATTCTAATATATATATGAATATGCAGAATGAGAGGATGTTAACTAATTACGATTACGAAAAGATGAGATCTTTATGTAGCAGCAAATCAGTAGAAGGAGGAGGAATTATCATAAAAAGTGGAAGTAACTTTTATTTTTGCGATCGAACATATATTTATCCATTGGGTACACTAAGAGAATCATCAATAGGTAATGTTAATTCTAAACAAATAAGCTACCTAGTTCTTTGGGACTACTCGATTGTTCCTGTAGATATGATTAAAATTGTCTCTTATCACTCTGATGATGCCATTGATTATTTAATCGATAATTTTTCTTTAGTAGTAAATGAGCAGAAATATCCTTCCTCTCTTGTGATTGGATTTATATTTTTTTAAACTGGGTTTTGTTTAGGGCCATTGCAGATGCTGAACATATTTCCGCTACCGCTGTCTCTGTTGCGAAAGTAGATTTAATAGTCAGTTGGAATTTCAAACATATCGTTAATTACAAAAAAAATTCGTGGCCATCAAGGAGTGAACTTGTTATTAGGATACCGTTCAATAAAACTTATCCAAACTTATCCCGTGATACTATTTGGTGTTTACTTCCTGATTTATCGATGCTGGTTACAGAAAGAGGAAAAACCACTTTCTGTATTGCCGTCATCTCCACAGGCGTAAATTCGGGAGGAACTCTCCCTATTTTTTGTTTCAAATTAAATGAAGCATTTAAATCTCGATCTAAAGAATTTCCACATTCACAAGTAAAAGTTCTATCGGCCAAAGTTAATTTTT
>JADGAM010000117.1:0-10916 GCA_015232015.1 Oligoflexia bacterium
TGGCGTGGGAGCTACTCCGGTATCTGCAACTCTACCTGCTAATACAGAGATAACACCATGATCTGCATTCTCCATCGCCAAAATTGCTTCTTTAATTTGTTCTAAGGCCATAACTGCAGTCACATTAACTTTCACTCTACTTTCAACCAATTTTTTAACAAGTGAACATGAAGACTCTTTTTTAGTATTGGTAATTGGAATCTTCACATAAACATTATTGCCCCACGAACTAACTTTTCTGGCCTGCATTTCCATTTGTTTAAAATCATCTGCAAAAACTTCAAATGATACCGGAAGATCGCCTATAATATGTAGCATATTTTTTGCGAAAGATTCATAATCACTTACTCCATCTTTGCGCATAAGAGTTGGGTTAGTAGTAAAACCTTTGATGTAGGGAAGTTGAACTAGTTTACTAATCTGTTCAAGATTAGCACTATCAGCAAATATTTTGATTCTTAAATCATTCAAGAGACTATCCAATGTTTAAATGTTAAAAAAAACTTACTGACTATTTTGCTTCGATGATCTAATCAGAATTAATACAAATATGCAACCTAAAGAAAAAGAATAGGCGCTTTTTATGATTTCATCAAATACAGATTTAATAAAAAATAATTTTTTTAGTATTAATTATCTTAGAGAAACCGAAACTCTTCTTCAAGAAATTTTAAAAGATCCCTCCAAGATTGAGGTGATTGAATCTATGGCCCAAAGCTTAAAACAATTACGCGAAACAGATGGCCGCTTATTTATCTTAGGTGTAGGAGGAAGTGCCGCCAATGCTAGTCATGCAGTTAATGATTTTAGAAAAATTTGCGCTATTGAAACCTATGCTCCAACAGATAATGTATCAGAGCTTAGCGCTCGCACAAATGATGAGGGTTTTCACTCTGTTTTTATCGAATACTTAAAAATTTCAAAATTCTCCTCTAAAGATGCTATCTTAATTCTTTCTGTTGGTGGTGGTAATATTGAAAAAAATATAAGCCCCAATCTAGTAAAGGCCATTCAACATGCACATGAAATAGGTGCAAAAGTTTTAGGCATCGTTGGTAAAGATGGCGGATATACTGCTAAAAATTCCTATTGCACGCTTATTATTCCTACAGTAAACAGTGATCGAATAACTGCTCATAGTGAAGAAACTCAAGGAATAATTTTACACTTACTGGCCTCTCACCCGCTTTTAAAGGTAGCGGCCACTAAATGGGAATCAGTAAAATAGTGAGTTCAAAAAAATTGGCCATAAAAAAAAATCCTGCAATATTTTTAGATCGTGATGGCGTGATAAATCTTCCTCTCATAAAAGAAGATAATCGCCCCTACTCACCAAGCTCTCTGGATGAATTTGTTTTTTGTGAAGGCATTATTGAAACCATCAAAGCAATTAAAGAAAACGAAATGGGTTTTTTAGTAATTGTAGTTACTAATCAACCAGATGTGGCCAGAGGATTAAAGCAAAAAGAAAATATCGAACTAATTCATCAACATATAATTAAGCAAACCTTAGTTGATAAAATATATTGTTGCTATCACGATAATTCCGATAATTGCGAATGTCGAAAACCAAAAGTGGGTTTATTTCAAGAGGCCCAGCAAAAATACTCTATCGATTTTGAGAGGAGTTTCATGGTAGGTGATAGACGTAATGATATGCTTGCAGGAAGGAAGCTACATTTGAAAAATATTTTTATTAATTATAACTATAGTGAAACATTACCTACCACTGACGAATATGATTTTATTATCAATAAAAAAGTTAGCACTATAAATATGCGAGAAATTTTAAAATTTATTTAACTTATTATTTAACTTAATATTTAACTTAATATTTAACTTAATTATGAAATATAAAACTACAGCTGTGATTTTAGCAAGCGGAGAAGGGTCTCGCTTAAAAGAAACTACCGAACAGCTTGGAATTCCCAAACATCTATTATCCATTGGGAAAACAAATATAATAAACCGTTTAGTTCATGAGTTTTCACTCTGCTGTGACGAAATTATTTGTATTACAACTAAGCAATACTTTGAACAATTTAATCGCAATTTTCAACAATTCCCCTTTGAAGTGAAAGTAATTTGTAAAAGTGATTTAGGTTTTAAAGGTGATTTCCTTGCAACAGCAAATGCTTCTAATGAACACATCATATTAACAATGGGTGATTTAATTTTTCCTCTAGGAGAAATCGATAACTTTGTCAAAAACACTCAAAAGTACAATCAAAAAAATTGTGCGGTTATTTGCCTTGATCGAGGTCAAATTAAAAAATTCGATTTTAGAATAGTGATGACTTCATATCCAAAAAGTTTACTAAAAAAAATAATCCCGCTTAACCCTGAATCTCTGCTTTCAGTAGGATCAGCATTTATTAAAAATTATTTTCAAGGATACGTTACTCTAGATCTTGCAAATACTTTGTTTAATATTAATACAAATGAAAGTTATAATGAGGCAAAAACTTTTTTTAAAAACTAAGACGAACAATACCCACGGCGACTGGTCTAGATTTTGTTTGGAATTTTTAGAAAACAAACCAACACTCTATAATGGTGTCGAAGTCAGTAGTCCTCGACAAGAATTTGAAGAGGCCTTTTAACAAAAAATAATTGATGATGATGGTATTTGGATTAGTATTATCAACGATAGAAATATGACAAAACATACATATAATGATTTTATACCGGTATACTTAAGTTATATATTCACTAGGAAATTTTTTCCTCTCTAGTAATCCATTAGGTTTCAAGAGAAAAAAAACTTAAAATTATATAGTAAGAGCATATTTATATTATGTTGCTTAAATTATGCTGCTTAACTTATGTTTGTTGCTTAATTTGTGCCGTTCAATTTTTTTTTATAGATCTCATTTATGGATGATAGGAGAGTATATGGACATTCTAGAGCTTTTTAACAGTCTTGCAAAATTTATACATGATGGTGGTTTTTTCATGTGGTTAATCTTAATTGTTTGGGCCATAGGAATTGCCATTTGTTTTGAACGTTTCAATAAATTAGCTTTTAAATATGATGTGGATGGTGCTTCATTCATGAATGAATTGCAAAGATATATTCTTTCAAATGACATTCAAGGTGCCATTCGTGCCTGTTCAGGTTCACTTGCTCTTCTTCCTAAAGTTTTAAAAAGTGGATTAAAGAGATCTACAAGCTCTTCTGAACAAATTCAAAATGCACTAGATGCAACCACTCTGGAAGTAATACCTAAAGTAGAACTACGAATTAGCCACTTAAATTTAATAGCTAACATCTCTACTCTTATAGGGCTTCTTGGAACTGTTCATGGAATTATTCTGACATTTACTGCTATATCAGCAGCAGATCCAGCTCAAAAAGCTGAGGTTCTCTCTCGAGGTATCTCTGAGGCCATGAACTGTACATTTTTAGGTTTAATATCTGCAATCTCTATGCTTATTGCTCATGCACTTTTATCAAGTAAAGCAGATAAAATAATAAATGAAATTGATGAGTATTCTGTAAAATTTTTAGATTTAATGGGAACAAAAAATTATAAAAAAGAAGAAGAAGAGGCATAGATCATGTTTAAACTACCAAGTGCCCGTAAGAAGAAACGAGCAACTGCTCAGCTAAATTTGGTTCCTATTCTAGATGCAAATTTTATTTTGATATTTTTTCTTTTAATGTCTTCTAATTTTATCAAGATAATGGAAATTGCTAGTGATATACCAATTATCTCTAGTAAAACTCCTCCTCCTCAAGAAAAAGAGGTACCTCTAGCTCTAACAATAAAAATACTCTCCGATGGATTTGCAATATATACTGGAATTCCAAGTGTACTACAGACTAAGATTCCCAATTATGATCTAGAATCACTTCACAATTATCTTGTGTTACTTAAACAAAAGCACCCACAAGAAAAAATGGCAATACTTGAACCTGAAATGGATTTTCCCTATGAAAAAATTGTTGAAATAATGGATACGGTTCGCACCCTAAGAAACACTGATGAGTCCATTTATGCAAAAAACGACAAAGGAGTTGACAGTAAAGTAACGGAGCTATTCGCTCAGGTTGTTTTTGGTAATATTTTCGGAGGATAGGAGGATAGTAAAAAAACAATGAACAAACTAAGATTTATTCGTAATAGAATTAGAAGTAAAAAAATCAAGGAAATTGAGTTAAACCTAACCTCTCTTCTCGATGTGTTAGTAATATTGCTTTTCTTTCTTATCAAAAATTACGACTCTTCCAGTCAGGTGGTAATTGTTTCCAAAGACATTAAATTACCTAAATCAGTATCAAAAGATACCAATAACAAAGGTGTAGTGATCCAAGTTTCCCCAACAACAATTTGGGTTGATGATCGAATTATTTTAGATATCAGAGAAGCATCATCTATTGGAATTAATAATAAAATTAATTGGTATAATACAAAATCTCCCGGAGTTATTCCCCTTTTTGATGAGTTGGTAAAAAAGAGAGAACAGATTAAACTTGCTAAAAATATGGCCAATAGTAAGGAAGACTTTTCAGGAACAGTCAGTTTGGTAGTGGACAAGACATTAAAATATAGTTATCTAAAGAAAATACTATATACCTGCGCTGAAGCAGGATATAAACAGTATAAGTTTGTAGTTCTTGATAAAAATCCTTCTTAAAATCAAAATTGATTTTTAAAATCAAGCTTGATTTTAAAACTCAAACTTTATTTAAATTTAGCACTTTTTCAATTTTTATTTTATCTGCTGGAGATTTGCATTGGCACTTGAGCAATTATTGGCCCAACATAACACTACTTTATCTATTGTTGTTCCTCTCTATAATGAGACTCCAAGAATAGATCACAGTATTGATACAATTTTAAACTTTTTGAAAAACAAAGAACGTATTGAACTTTTATATGTTGATGATGGCTCAACTGATAATTCGCTACACACTCTCCAAAATAAAATAGACAAGCATGTTGTAAATTTAAATGGCCAGTTATCCAACATAAAAATAAATTTTCTTCGTCTAGAAAAAAACCAAGGTAAAGGTGGGGCCATCAAAACAGGTGTCCTCCATGCAAGTAATGATTATATACTTTATACGGACTTTGATTTTGCAATCTCTCTAAATGAAATCGAAAAATTTTTACATGAAGTTTTAAATCTACCTCAAAAAAAAGGTATTGTAATCGCCTCTCGTAAGGAAGATTCTTCTATATTAAAAAATCAATCACTGCCTCGTAAAATTATGGGCAGGGTTTTTAACTTTATGATGAAATGTTTAGTTTCATTACCTGTTAAAGATACTCAATGTGGATTTAAATTATTTGATAAAAAAACAACAAAAGAAATATTTCCTCATTTGAAAATATCTGGATTCGCTTTCGATGTAGAAATTCTAAAACTAGCATATCACTTAAAAATTCCCGTAATAGAAAAAGGGGTAGAAATATTTTTTGATGACCAATATTCAACTATAAATATTTTTGTAGATCCACTAAAAATGCTTTTTGATCTTTTTAAGCTACGAGTTTCCATATGGAAAAACTCATTTCATTAAGGAAAGAGTCTGCTCTATAACCAATACATAAATAATATAGCAAATGAACCACGTAAGAAATAATAACTGCAAAGAAGATCTTTTTATCAGCAGCATTTAAAGAATAATCAAAATAATATACCTTATTTTTGTTAATTCCTCGGGCCAACATTGCCATGGCCGCTCTCTGAGAGTGTTTTACGGCAAAAACCAATAAAGGAAATAGTGTTATCAAACGCTTTCTACGGGGCACTCCTCTAAATCTGGCAACAATATCAATTCGCTCTTTTTCCTCCTTAAGAAGTGTAATGGCATTAATGGCCACTAATATAGAATAACAAAATGGTACATATTCAGACTTTTTTGTTGATAAATATAATATCAGTCTATCAAGACCAATTACAAATGATGAGTTTATAGAAATTATCGAAAGTAAAAAAAGTCGTTTAAAATTTATGATTGCCATATCAAGCACATACTTATGAATTTCATAACCAAATATTGAAATTTTTTCTCCTATCATGAAATTGGGGGCCGGATAAAGTATTGATAAAATCAAAACACTAGCAGATAAAGTAAGTGATAATAAAAAAACATTAATGAATATTCGTGCTTTAAGACCAGCATAAAAAAACTCAAGAAGAGCAAATATAAACCATGGTACCCACATACATTCATTGAAACCAACTAATATTGGAATAATTGCAAGCAATGTAATCAATAAGTGAATTATGGGATGAAATTTAAAGTGATTATATATTCCGTCTATCATTTTTGTTATTTATTATTTGTTATTTATTATTTATTTAATCTTGTTTAATTTTTTATCCTCTAAAATATAAATATCATCTGAAATGCATTCAGCAAAATCTCTATCGTGTGTTACAATTATTTGTAATTTATTTAATTCTTTTAATAACAACAATAATCTACTAATTAATTCTCTACTTAATTGATCTTGACCAAAACTTGGTTCATCATAAAGTAAGATACCTTTATTGGATAATATTGTTTGTAAGATGGTAAGCCTTCTTTTTTCCCCCTCTGATAATAGATAAGGAGAACGTTTGTAATCAAAATTTGCACCAAAGAAAAGTTCAATAATTTTATTTAAATATTTATTTTCGCCATCACTTTTATTAGATTCATTAGATTCATTAGATTCATTAGATTCATTATAATTTTTATCTTTTTTGAATTGATTTAATTCATAAGTTATCTCTTGTTCAATTGTATCAAAAAGAAAATGGGTTTCGGGATTTTGAAAAATCATTCCTATGTGTTTATAATACTGGCCTTTATGAATCTTAATTTGTTCATTGCCATTCTTATTATTTATAATAGAAATATTACCCTTCTTATATTGTAATATCCCTCCCAATAACTTCAAAAAAGTACTTTTACCGCAACCATTTTCGCCCAATATACTTATAATTTTATTTCCATCGGCCTTGAAATTTATATTCTCTAATAATACTTTATTATTATAAGCAAAAGAAACATCTAGTACCTCTAATGAATAAGAGTCCTTAGATGTTTTAAGTTCTCTTTTAATATTTTCAAATTCATATTCCTTCTCTGAGGAACATGTCTTCTCAGAAGAAGAAAAAGAAATCAATTTGTCTGCTAAAAATTTTGATTCAGAGATGTTATGATCAATCATTATGATAGTGTATTTTTTTAATGCCTTAATTTTGGCCAAATACTCATAAAAATTTACTCTGGCCTTAGCATCTAAAAATGCTGTCGGTTCATCTAAAAGTAAAATTTTAGGATTGGCCATAAGAGCGGAGGCCAAAATTAGTTTCTGACATTCTCCTCCTGATAAATGAGGTGTTTTTCTTTCAAGTAAATCTAATAAATCAAATATGTGAGCAAATTTTTTAAAATTATTGGCCATTTCATTAAAAGAAAATTTCAAATTTTCCATAGTAAAGACTAGATCTTCTTTTACGTAAGGGCATACCA
The DNA here is from genome assembly GCA_015232015.1 of Oligoflexia bacterium. GTDB lineage: Bacteria > Bdellovibrionota > Bacteriovoracia > Bacteriovoracales > Bacteriovoracaceae > JADFZW01. The sequence continues at coordinate 7,478 of JADGAM010000117.1, forward strand.
ATTGAGAATAGGGATTTTGAAAAATGTAAACAATTTTGCTTCTTAAAGAACTATCAAAATTCTCTAAAACATTTATCTTATCTATAATAATATTCCCTTCAACAATACACGGAATATATTGTGGAATAATACCTTTAAGTGTTGAGAGTAAAGTAGATTTACCGGCACCTGATCTACCTTTAATGATCACAAATTCATTTTCTTCAATTTTTACATATTGATTGAACTCTATTTTTCTAGAGCACATGGGGTATTGAATAACAAGATTATTGATTTCAATGTAGGGTGATGTCATCACCTTTATGATAGCATTTAATTAAATAATTATTTAATTATTTAATTGTTTAATTGTTTAATTGTTTAATTGTTTAATTGTTTAACAATATTAAAGTTATTAAGTATTCCACTTCTTGCAAGTCTTTTAGAAATAACAATTGAAGATATGGCCGCCAAAATAATAGATGAAACAATAAATGATAAAAGTTGTATAAAATTAATCTTCAAACTTAAAGTTTGATAATTGTAGTAAAAAAAATCTAAAGCATAACTAAATGTTGCAGCAAAGATCGAAGATAGAATTATTATTGGCCATTCCCATCTTCGATAAAGAAACAAGATAAAAATTAACTCTACGCCTAACCCTTGAACAAATCCCCATACAGCGGCCATTAGACCCCAATTGGTTATTAAACCTTCAACAATGGCGGCCAAAGTAGAAGACATAATTGCCACACCTGGTTTTCTCACAATATAGGGAGGAAGAATTGCAGACATTAACCAAAATCCTGCAAAAAGGTATTTCAAACCAAATGCCTTCAAAAATGGACTGGTAAACTCATATACAAATGTCCATCCCCAAAATGCCACTCCCAATGCTACCGCTAAAACAGAAATTAAAACCAATTCAAAGATATTCAGTTTATTATTTTTTTTCATAATTTTATGATTTCACAATTTTCTAATTTGGATAAGAGTGATAATAGAGAGCATTACTCTGTTATTAATCTTTAAAATGTTTTTTTATTTTTTCGTTTTTGTCAAAAAATTATTGGCCAAATAATTCTTTCTCAAGACACTCAACTATTATATGAATTATCTTGATGTGCATCTCCTGTATTCTTTCAGGGAATTCGTTTTGAATTAAAATGGGAACGTCAACTAGACCTCTCAATTCACCCCCATTTTTACCTAATAATCCAATAGATTTAATATTTTTCTTTCGCGCAACTTCAACTGCTCTTATAATATTTTTTGAATTACCACTGGTAGAAATAGCTAATAATACATCTCCAGAATTACCAATTGCTTCTAACCAACGTGCAAAAACATGTTCGTATCCATAATCATTTGCAGTACAAGAAATATGGCCGACATCACTTATTGCCATTGCTGGTATGGGAGGTCTATCACTTCTAAACCTACCTGTTAATTCCTCTGCAAAGTGGATTGCATCGCACATAGACCCGCCGTTTCCACAAGAAATAATTTTTTTGCCTTCTTTAATACTTAAAACCATTGTAGCAATTGTTTTTTCAATTGCTAACAAACCGGCCTCATCATTAAAAAAACACTCAAGTAATTTCCAAGCAGAGTAGAGGGAATTCTTAATAAGAGCTGTAGAGTGAATATGATTCATAGTAATTCATTTAAAGATTTTGTTATCTCTGCTTTAGGTTGATTGCCAACTAAAGTTTTCTTCACTTCTCCATTTTTAAAAAATATTAAAGTCGGTATTCCTTTTATCCCATACTTATTGGCCAATTCAGGATTTTCATCTACATTAACTTTCACAATGCTTGCGCTATCAACTATACCAGAAGCAATTTCTTCTAAAATGGGAGCAAGCGCTTTACAAGGACCGCACCATGGGGCCCAAAAATCAACTAATACAGGTTTGCTAGACTTAATTACAGATGATTCGAAGTTATCCTTATTTAATTCAGAAATTAGTGATGACACAAAATACTCCTTAAGATAAAAATAATTTAATTTTATAATTAACTAAAATAAACTAACACAATTATCGGCCATCGTCGGTAGAAAATTTTTTAATTTTTATAAGTTAACTATTTGCGACCAACGGCCTTTGTTATAATATATTTATATGCTTGATAGAAAATATTTACTAAAATCACCATTTAAAATAGCTCGTTTTTCGAGATTACTGGCAAAATTAATTGATCTTATTATTGCCACTATTTTAGCTACACTTCTTTATCCTGTAGGAATAATTTTCGCTACAATATATCTTTCTGTATCCGATTCATTGAAGAATGGGCAATCAATTGGCAAAAAATTTATTGGTATGGCAGTTTTATCTCTAAAGGATGGGACTCCCTGTTCTCTAAAGCAATCTTTCATAAGAAATCTTCCTATATCTTTACCGCTTTTTTTAGCAATATTTCCTTTATGGGGTTGGCTTTTAGCTATACTTATAGGAATCCCTCTTATAAGTTTAGAGCTCTATTTACTTTTTACTCTTGATTCAGGTCACCGATTAGGTGATGTTATGGCCGATACAACAGTGATCGCTAACGATCCTAAGCACATCCAAAACCAACAAAAAAAGAAAAACACTTGGTTTCAATCTGAACACCTTATATCTTTCTAGATCCTCTGGTGATTAGATAAATCTAGCGCTAGATACTCTAGAATAATAATAGCAATAGCAATAGCAATAAAGGATAGTTATAAATGCAAATGCAAATACAAATGCAGACAAAATTAGTTATTATCGATTTAAGTAGTTTTATCTATCGTGCATTCTATGCTATAGCCCCTCTCACTACCCCTACTGGAGTACAAGTAAATGCTGTCTATGGAATTTTTTCTATGCTACAAAAACTTTTTTCAACCTATAATCCAACCCATATTTTGATAGCAAAAGATTCTTACAAAGATTCTTTTAGAAAAAAAATATACCCAGAATATAAAATAAATCGTCAATTAATTCCTGAATCATTAATTCCTCAATTTGCATTAATAGAATCGCTTCTAGAAAAGATGAATCTAACCTCTATAGTTATTGATGGACATGAAGCAGATGATATAATCGGCAGCGCTGTTACTCAATGGAAAAATGATTTCGATCAAATTTATATAGCTTCTAGTGATAAAGACCTTATGCAATTTGTGGGAGATAATATTTTACTCCTTGATGGCAAATTAGAAAAAGTTTATGGAGTAGAAGAGGTTATTGAAAAAATGGGAGTTGCTCCAAATATGATTTTAGATTATCTCTCTATTGTTGGAGATGATTCTGATAATATTCCAGGTATAAAAGGTATCGGTGCAAAAGGAGCGCAAAAACTCTTAAATGAATTTAATTCATTAGAAAATATTTTTAATAACCTAGATAAAATAATTAATAAAAAAATGCTTAGTTCTTTAAGTGAATATAAAAGTGATGCTTTGTTGTCAAAGCAACTTGCAACTATTG
>JADGAM010000117.1:11000-11696 GCA_015232015.1 Oligoflexia bacterium
TTAGGTTTTAAATCATTCGTAAATAAACTATCGAGTCTACTCCCAACTTCCTCGACTCCTTCTGCTAATATTGAACAAAACAAAAATAATAATGAAACAAGCACTCATGATAAAATTATAACCAATACTGACGACATTCAATTGTTAATGTCAGATATTGAAAAAAGTTGTAATCTGGCCTACTATATAGAATATCTTCCATCTCAAGAATTATTTAATGAACAACCAATGTTTGTGGCAATAAATCTTGATGGATTAAAATTTTATCATCTTGATTCAATCTCATTTCCCGAGTTATCTCAAAACTTACTGTCATATCTTTTTTTTGATGAGACAAGGGTTAACAAACAACAACTTCTGATAGGTGCAGATATAAAGATAGATGCACTTTATATTCTCTCTAAAAATTTAAAATTTAATGTTAAATATTTTGATGTATTAAAAGCACATTATTTAATTGATGTAACAACAAAACATAATTTAAATTTTATTTCCTCCAAATATTTACACAAAGATTTGCTTACAATAGGAAAAAAAGAACTCCCTCTAAAAGAAAGACCCTTAGAATTTAAAGTTGAATACGCTAAAGAGCGTGTACAAGCAATCTATGAACTGTTTATTATATTTAAGAAAAAATTAAATGAATTAAATCTGGAAAAAATATTTTATGAAATTGATAATCCACTCTCCTTAGTA
>JADGAM010000117.1:11737-13036 GCA_015232015.1 Oligoflexia bacterium
CGATCCAACCTACTTTCACTCTCTTGAAAAAGAATTTCTGGAGGAAATTGGCCAAATTGAAAATAAAGTAGCTAGACTAACTGATTTCCCAGTAAATCTTAAATCTCCTAAACAGATCTCTGAACTTCTCTTTGAAAAATTAAAATTACCAGTTATTAAAAAAAATAAAACTTTTTATTCAACTGATTCAGAGGTTTTAGAGGAATTAGATCGATTAAATATTAGCGAAATACCAGCATTAATACTTCGTCATCGTGAGCTAGATAAATTACTTTCAACCTACGTAAGTGTTTTACCTTCATTAATAAATCCACATAGTGGTAAAATACACACTCATTTCAATGATACAGTAACAACTACAGGAAGATTATCTTCAGATCGGCCTAACTTACAAAATATTCCTGTTCGCTCTATTGACGGGAAAAAAATCAGAAAGGGATTTATCTCTTCTTCAGAGGAAAACTTTCTACTATCTGCTGATTATTCACAAGTAGAGCTTCGTCTTCTCGCCCACTTTTCAAATGATGAATTGATGTTGAATGCTTTTAAAAATAATGAAGACATCCATTCTCAAACTGCTGCTGAAATATTTGGTCTTTCTTCTTCGAATGAAGTAACTAGTGAAGATCGAGGAAGAGCAAAGGCGGTAAATTTTGGTCTTATGTATGGACAATCATCATTTGGACTTTCTCAAGGTCTAAAAATATCGAGGTATGAGGCCAAAGAATATATTACAAAATATTTTGCAAGATTTTATAAAGTTAAAACATACATTGACCATTTAAAAGAACAATGTGCAAAGTTAGGTTACGCAGAGACACTTTTAGGTAGAAAAAGATTTGTCGCTGAAATTAACTCTCAGAATAGAACATTACGCTCGATGGCCGAGAGATTAGCAATAAACACTCCTATACAAGGAACTGCCGCTGACATAATTAAGATTGCAATGATAAAAATTCAAAATAAATTAGAAAGCGAAAAGCTTAAAAGCACAATGATATTACAAGTACATGATGAATTAATATTTGAAGTTCCTTCTTATGAATTAGAACAAATGAAAAATATTGTTTTACAAGAGATGATGGACGCTCAAAAGTTAGATGTCTCGCTCGAAATTAACATTAACGTAGGTAAAAACTGGCTGGAATTAAAATAGTATTTCGTTCATAGCGACATGTAAGCACTTGCATGGGAAGTGCTTGTCATGCAAGTGCTTGCCATGCAAGTGCTATATACCAAGTCAAATATATCATTTATTTTAACTTGCAATTTACATAATAAACTAATAATAATTATCAG